>CACXKY010000024.1:0-527 GCA_902768325.1 Fibrobacter succinogenes | reverse complement strand
TAACGCTGGATCGGGCGTGCGCCGAATTCCGGCTGGTAGGCACCATCGGCAATAGCCTCAAGCGCCTTGTCGGTCAGCGTGAGCTGCAAATCCTGACGGGCGGCGCGTTCGGCGAGTCCCTTGAATTTGAGTTTCACGATGTCCTTGATCTGCGGCTTCGTCAAGCTCTGGAACACCAGCACTTCGTCCAAGCGGTTTAGGAATTCCGGCCTGAAGAAGCCACGGAGTTCCGGCTCGATTTCCTTGAGCGTCACGGGCTTTGCATCACCCGCGCGGTTCTGGAAATGAGCGGCACCCAGGTTCGACGTCATCAGAATCAAGGTGTTCTTGAAGTTCACGGTACGGCCCTTGCCATCGGTCAAACGACCGTCGTCAAGCACCTGCAACAGCGTGTTGAACACGTCGGGGTGAGCCTTCTCGATTTCGTCGAGCAGAATCACGCAGTACGGATGCGTACGCACGGCTTCGGTCAGCTGGCCGCCTTCTTCGTAGCCCACGTATCCCGGAGGCGCACCAATCAAGCGGCT
>CACXKY010000023.1 GCA_902768325.1 Fibrobacter succinogenes | reverse complement strand
TCCCGGTCTACCGCGGTCTCGGTTCCCGCCTGGAACGCGCCCTCATCCAGTTCTTCCTCGACGAACACATGAAGAACGGCTTCGAAGAATTCACGCCGCCGTACCTCGTTACCCGCAATACCATGCGCGGCACGGGCCAGCTCCCGAAGTTCGAAGAAGACATGTACCGCTGCGACAAGGACGACGACCTGTTCCTCATCCCGACCGCAGAAGTGCCTCTGACCAACCTTTACGCCGGCGAAGTGATTCCGGAATCCGAACTCCCGAAGCGCATCTGCGCCTACTCCGCCTGCTTCCGCCGTGAAGCCGGTTCCTACGGCAAGGACACCCGCGGACTCCTCCGCCTGCACCAGTTCAACAAGGTCGAGATGGTCTACTTCGCCCACCCGGAACGTAGCTACGAAGACCACGAAGAGCTCACCCGCTTCGGCGAAATGCTCCTCGAAAAGCTCGGCCTCCCCTACCACCGCCTGGCCCTCTGCAAGGGCGACCTCGGTTTCGGGGCCGCCAAGTGCTACGACCTCGAAGTCTACGCCCCGGTCGAAAAGAAGTGGCTCGAAGTCAGCTCCTGCTCGAACTTCGAAGACTACCAGGCTCGCCGCGCCAACATCAAGACGAAGATTGGCGGCAAGAACACGTTCGTGCATACGCTGAACGGTTCCGGCCTCGCCACCCCGCGCGTGATGGTCGGCATCTGCGACAACTACCAGCAGAAAGACGGTTCTCTCGTCATTCCTGAAGTGCTTCGCCCGTACATGGGTGGCATGGAACGCATCGAGCCGAAGAAGTAATTCCGCGACGACTCGCGAAAAAAATTCAAGCAAGGTCAGCCGACCTTGCTTCTTTTTTTGCAGTTGACGGGCATACCCGCGAAACAAACGCTAGTCTTTCAAGCAGCGCACGGAATAGCCGACCGACTTCGAGTTGGTGTAATCCCCCCAGAACTTGTCGGTCGCATAATAGAGGTCCCAGTAGCGGGCGTGGCTCGCATTGTCAGATTCTTCCGCAATCCAGAAACCCGCGTCACGGCGCAGGTCGTCATACGTGCCGTCGGCATTGCGACGCCCCGCAGGCCTTGCATTGAAGCCGTAGCGGTTCGTGCCCGCAGCGCATTCCTCGTCGTTCGCGTCACAACCCGTCCAGTCCTTCCTGGACTTGAGGCTCGTACCGACCGATTCGGTCAAGCCGGGCCGCTTGGCGTTTTCCTTCTCGATAAAGGCGGAAAGCTTTTTCATTTCGGCCGAAGACGGCAGGTGCCAGCCCTTCGGGCAAAGGCCGCGATGGACTTTATTGAGCAGGCCCTTCGCAAAGGCCGTGCGGTAAGACTTGTTCACATGGACCGCCGAAGTCCAGCTGTAGAGGCGGCCGTACTTTCTGCAGTTGTCGGAGTTGTCGCCATAGCACCAGCTTCCGTCCACCTCGAACCTCAGGTTCTCGGCCATCCACACTTGCGACCCGATATGCACGGTACGATACACGTCCCCGTCTCGCGGGTCACAGATAGCATCGTGCAGTTCGCCCTTGCAATAGATGGTCAAAGTGTCCAACGCCGCGATGGAATCCACTTCGGCCGAAGACGACATGACCGGACCTTGCTTCTTGGAACGCGATTTTCCCTTGCGGGATTTAGATGCCTTGGAGGACGAAGATTCTACTAAAGGCAATTCCTCTTCCGAAGAACTTTCTATGGCAACCGTATCCTCTACACTTTCAGAACTCATGACGGGAGCAGGGAGAGCCGGTTTTTCACGAACTACCCGCGAAGGTTTTTCTCGAGGCACTTCGACTTTGCCACAGTCGCAAAGGCACAATGCCATCAAGACGAAGATTGGAAAATATTTACTTTTTGCTTTCAAAATTATCCCCAAAATCAGTAAAAATATATATAGATTTTCGCCAAAACAAACATAAAACGGGGTATTTGTTCAAAAAAAATTACAGTCTTTTCTTTTTTTTTCACCTTTGCGCCCATTTTACTACACATCGTAGTTATATTTATGTCATACAACCTACCATCCAAAAAGGATACAACATGAATATAAAGCTCACAACACTTGCCGCTGCTCTCGCCTTCTCGGCAGCAATGGCTCAAGAACAACCCGCCGCAGCTCCGGCACAGGCAGCTCCAGCAGCCGATCAGGCTGCTCCGGCCGAACAGGCAGCCCCGGCTGAGCAAGCTGCTCCGGCACCGGCTCCCAAGCCCGCTCCGGCACCGGCTCCCGCTCCCGTTGAACAGAAAGCGGAACAGCCCGTAGCTGAAGCTCCGGCCGCCGCAAGTGATTCCTCTGCAGACTTTTTCAATGTGCTCCGCGCAAGAGCCTTCAACATGGTTGGCAACCAGGCCGCTGCAACGAGAGTCAACGACGCTCTTAACACTCCGTACCAGATGGGCGGAAGGAAGTTCGCCTACCTCGAACCGACCAATACCTTTGCCACGGTAGCCTTCGGTGACGGCCTCACCAAGTTTATCGCATTCGACAACAGCCAGGGAACAGCGTTCACCACCCTCGGTCTTGCTAGCAAGTCCTTCGGTATCGCCCTCGGCTACGCTCTCAACAAGAAGATCACCTCTATCGAAAATACCGATGCCAATGCCAAGGTCTCTTATGACGACTACACCGTCTACGCCGGTGACCGTCTGACCTTCGCCTTCGCTGCTCCGATTGGTGGCCTGGACATCGCCATCAACGCTGCATGGACGACCTACGCAACGGAAACCTCCTACACCCTGGAAACGAAGACCAGGAACAACACCACCAAGGAAGAAGTGGATCCTGACTACTGGGATCTCTCCGGTGCGTTCACCCTCTCGAACGGCCCGTCCGCCAAGAGCGTTTCCTGGGCTGCCGGTGCTGCTGCTGCTCGTCACGAGAACTACACGGAAGCCAAGTATAGCGACAAGGCCAATCCGGATAACAACGACAAGTCCAAGGTTACCGGCACCAGTGCCTACACCACGGTCCAGCCGTTCTTCAACCTCGGTGGAGCCATCCTTTCTTCTGGCAACGCCCACGTTCTCCTCGGTTTGAACACCAGCGTTCCCCTGACATTCTTCGATGAATTCAAGGAAAAGCCCACGGACGATGATGTGGATGAAGACGATGTCGATCTTAATAAGGACAACTACTTCACCATGGCCGTCCTCACCTCTCCCAACATCCTCGCAGAACTCGGCCTCGGCAACTGCTGGATGGTCTTCGGTGGCGCTAGCTACGACTGGACTCTCTTCTCTATGCAGAACGAAGAATTCATCCGCGACTACACCGACAAGGAAAACAAGAGTACGGCCAAGGGCACTGCCATTACGACCAACACCGGAACGGTCACGGTTTCTGCCGGCACCCGCTTCCAGTATAAGAACTTCGCTCTTGAAGCTTCTATCGCCAACAACTTCTACAACAACCCGCTCACCGGCTTTAACGGTGGTGACATGATCGCCAACCTCGGCGCCTTCCTCAACTTCTAACAGGAGAAATTAACTATGAAAAAGATTATTCTCGCAAGTGCTGCAACATTGTTGATTTCTATGTTTGCCGGTTGTACCGCTGCTGACGATTCCACCATTTCTAGCCCCCGCCACTCGGACCTCACCAAGATTCCGAAGGGTTCTCCCGTTACACAGACAGGAATCGCTGAATTGTGCAAAAGCTATACAACCGAAGGAATGCGCAACGGCGTCACCGTCTATCAGTGCAGTGACAACGACAAATTCTATGGCTGCGACGAGACTCGTTGCCAGGAAATGAGCGAAGAAGCCGTTGAAGAATTCTTGGAAGACATCTAAGCCTTCAACAACAAACTCTGAAAAGGGATAAGCCACAAGGCTTATCCTTTTTTAGTTGTATTCCGGGAGCTTTTCAATGCTTGCGAAGCGGGAGGTTTTCTTGTCCAGCGCAAAAAAGCGGACGGTATCGCCCAACGCGAGCATCACGTATTTCGGAGTAAGGACTTTCAGGTAGCGGTTGAGCTGCACCTGAAGCGATTCCCAGGTGTATTCGCCGGGAGCCTTGCACTCTACCAAGAGCCACGGTTTATCAAGCGCAGCGCCTTCGCGGAAGTTGTGGACCATGATGTCGATGCGGTCGTCTGTCTTGGGGTCAATGGCGCACAAGCCGAACTCCACCGCAATCAGGTGCGCGGGAACCTTGAGCTCGTTCAGCAGGAACTGGATGGTCGCCTGGCGCACGTGTTCTTCGGGCGTGGCGGGCACATCCTTCTTGCGGATGGGGTCGTACAGGCTATGAGGTTTGAGGTCGTTCACTTCGTTCACTTTGAGGTTTGAGCATTCGCAAAACATCTGCGAGGCTCGCCACAAAATTAAAAAAATACGCCATTCGACTTGACTTGCGTATTTTTCAAATGTATATTTTGCGACATGAACAAATTCTTTGGACAGAACATCACCGCAGCAGATGCAAGAATTGCAGCTCACGCAGCAATTGCAGCAAACCCGGCAGCAGCCCGAGCTATTATGGGGCTGTCCAGAGAAACCAAGATCTGTAAAGCATAGCGCTAAAATCCAGATGAAAAGTTTCAAGGGCAGCCCCGCAAACGGCTGCTTTTTTTATTTACCCCAATTTTAACCACTAACCACAAGGAAACGAAAATTCTTACCTAGATCCTTCGCCCTTTACAGGGCTCAGGATGACACTGAGTTGAAAATCAAGGCTCTGGATGGCGTTGAAGCAACATTACAGGATGATTATTATTCTATAATTACGCTGTAAAATTTGAGAATTTTCGATACCTATACAGGAGCATAAAATGCGCAGAAGACTATTGAGCGAAGGTGCCAAGGAACTCTCTTACGAAATCCGCGAGATCGTGAAGAAGGCAAACCAGCTCAAGGCACTCGGCCTCCCCATCCACTGGGAAAACATCGGCGACCCGATCGAAAAGAAGTGCCAGATTCCCGACTGGATCAAGGATATCGTCGTGGACCTCGCCAAGACGAACCGCAGCTACGGTTACTGCCCCTCCAAGGGCATGCTCGAGACCCGCGAATTTCTGGTGAAAGAGAACAACAAGCTCGGCGGCGCCCAGATCAACGTCGACGACATCCTGTTCTTCAACGGCCTCGGTGACGCCATCGCCACCATCTACGGCCTCCTCTCGATGAACACCCGCATCATCGGACCGGCTCCGGCCTACTCCACCCACAGTTCTGCCGAAGCGGCCCACGCCCACACGGCCCCGATCACCTACCGCTTGCAGCCGGAAAACCACTGGTACCCGGATCTCGAAGAACTCGAGAACAAGGTGAAGTACAACCCGAGCATCGCGGGCATCCTCATCTTGAACCCGGACAACCCGACCGGCATGGTCTACCCGCTCGATATCCTCAAGAAGATTGTGGATATCGCGAAGCGCTACAACCTGTTCATCATCTGCGACGAAATCTACAACAAGATTACCTACAATGGCGCCCACGCCTACGCGCTTGCCGAATACATCGGTGACGTCCCGGGCATCGCACTCAAGGGCATTTCCAAGGAATACCCGTGGCCGGGCGCTCGCTGCGGCTGGGCTGAATACTACAACCGCGACAAGGACGAACAGTTCGACGCCTTCTGCCGCGCCATCGACAACGCGAAGATGGTGGAAGTCTGCTCGACCACGCTCCCGCAGATGACAATTCCGCGCGTGCTGGGCGACAAGCGCTTTGCCGAACACCGCACCGCGCTGAACGAAAAGATTGGCCGCCGTAGCGCCATCATCAACGAAATCCTTTCCGACATTCCGGAACTGTACTTCAACCCGACCTACGGTGCGTTCTACAACACTATTATCTTCCGTGAAGGCACCTTGAACAGCCATCAGACCTTGAAGATCGACAACCCGATCATCAAGAAGAAGGTGGAGGAATGGTGCAGCAAGACGACGAACCTGGACTACCGCTTCGTGTACTACCTGCTGGGCGCGAAAGGCATCTGCGTGGTTCCGAGCACGAGCTTCTGCACGGACTTGAAGGGCTTCCGCGTGACGCTCCTGGAAGAAGACGAGGAGGAACTGCGCGAAGTGTTCACCACGATCCACGACGCCATCGTGGAATACCTGCATTCTTAACAAGGAGAGGGGGAATGTTTAAGAAAGCACTTGCCCTTTTGGGGCTTGTAACATCGATGTCATTTGCGGCATGGGACTACCTCCCCATCCTCCCGAAGGGTATGGGCCAGGCAGTTGCGCAGTTCCAGTACTCTTCAATGGATCCGCTTTCCTCCGTCGACCTCGTTGCCGGAATCCGTTTTTCCGCCTTCAATTGGCTAGAGCTTTCCGCCATCCTCCCCTACCGCGTCACGACTTCGTTCGATGGAGACAACGAGTACATCGAAGAAAAAGTCGACAAGATGAACGGTATCGGCAATATCACCCTCGGCCTCAGGTTCCAGTTCACGGAAACCTTCAGCGTCTACGCAGACGCATACCTGCCGGGCGAAGAAACGTACACCGAAAGCGATTTCTTTTTCGGAGTGGGCCTGCAGCATTCGAGCATCTATACACACTTGATATGGGCTTCGGATATCAGTTTGATCTACGGCGATCCCTGGTCGAACCAGTACCTCAAATTCGGTACCGAACTCAATGTGCTGCTCGGACCATTCGTCCCCTACGCTCACCTCGACTTCTTCTACGGGCTTGAAAGCGATGCGCCTGATAACGGCTTCGGCTACTCGTCCGATGACGAGGGCGGTGGTAACGGGCTTCTCGTAGGCCCCGGTCTCAAGTTTGCTTTTACGCCCCAGCTGTCCGTGGACCTTTCGCTTGGCTTCTACATGGGAGACCGTTTCTCTACAGAAGAAATCGACAGCCCGACCGTTTTCGCCGTGGGCATATACTTCACCTTCTAGAAAGCGCCCCTTTTGAAAATAATTTATCTGTAACAAAAATATTGTACCGCCGAGTGCAATCAACGGAGTCCTTATGCCTTCTGAAAATGCGATTATCGAACGTGCCGAAACCTACCTGAGAAAACTTTCTTGCGGAGTGAACCCGCTCACCAACGAAATCCTGCCCGAAAGCGACTGCTGCCGCCAGGATCGCATCAGCAAGTGCCTCGCCTATGTGGCCTCCCTGTTACAGCAACAGCTGAATCACGACCAAGTCGCCCCCGTCCAGGAAAAGCAGGAACGCCAGCCGAAACAGCCCAAGCAACAAAAGCAGCCCCAGCAGGAACGGCAGGAACTCGCCCTGAGTGCCGAAGACATCGCGCGCTACCGCTTTTTCGACCACCCCGTTTCCATCTCGAGGGTCGTCCGCAACGTCAACGAACTGATTCCCGTCGACTCCAACATGAACCACCTGCTCTATGCGGACGTGGCGAACTTCTTGGTGCAAGAGGGTATTCTTTCCAGGCAGGCCACCAATGGCGGCAAGGACGCGAACCTGCCGACCCCGCTCGGCGAAAGCTTCGGCTTCGAGAAGGGCGAATCCGACCTGCGCGGCCACCACAACATCTATACGCAGTGCTGGCAGAAGGCGCAGCAGTACATTCTGGACAATATCCAGAAGTGCATCGCAATTGCAAACGAACGCATGGCGGCAAAAAACACGCCGGAAGAGGCACCTACTTCCCGCGCGCCCAAATCACGCCAGAAGTTCCATGTCTCCGCTGAGGACCTTGAGAAGTACCCGGCCGACGACACCGCCATTCCCGTGAGCGAAATCGCGAGAAGGCTCAACACGCTTATCGGGCCCGACGTGGAGAGAATCTACTACAAGGTCATCCGTGACTGGTACGCAAGCGAAGGATTCCTGGAACTGAAGACTTCTCCCGATGGGCGTACCGCCTACCTCCCCACCGAGAAGGGCTCCGTTGGCGGGCTGTTCGTCGAATCGCGCACGGGCAAGGACGGCGAGCTGTTCGACGTGGTAATGTACGAACCGCGTGCGCAAAAGCTGTTCCTGGACCATATAGCCCAAAACCATCCGCAAGAGGCGGACTCGCAAGAAGCCTAAGGCGTATTCGCCCTAGACCAGGTCTTCGTCGTGACTGATGGGGAGCGGGGCGAACGGCGGTTCCAGTTCGATACTGATGGGGCAATGGTCTGAACCCATCACGTCGGAATGGATTTCGGCACTCACGATATTCGGGACAAGGTCCTCGTCCACGAAAGCGTAGTCGATACGCCAACCGACGTTACGCTTGCGGGCTCCGAAGCGGTTTGACCACCAGGAGTAACGGTCGCGTTCGTCGGGGTGCAGCTTGCGGAACGAATCCACGAAACCGTTTTCCACGTACTTGTCCATCCAGGCCCTCTCAATCGGGAGGAACCCGCTGATATTCTCGTTTTCCTTGGGACGCGCGATGTCGATTTCCTTGTGGCAGGTATTGTAATCGCCCAACGTCACGACATGCTTGCCGTTGGCAAGCCAGCGGCGGCTGTTCTCCAAGAACGCATCGTAAAAGCGCAGCTTGTAGTCCAGGCGGTCATCGCCCGAGCCCCCGTTCGGGAAATAGATGGAATTGAGCACCCAGTCCGGGAACACCAGCTGCAAGACACGGCCTTCCTCGTCGAATTCCTCGATGTCGAAACCGTAATTGACGGTATCCGGCTCTATCTGGGAAAAGACGGCGACACCGCTGTAACCCTTCTTGCGCTTACAGGGGTTCCAGTAGGCAAAGTAGCCTTCGGGATTGCGGATGTCTTCCGGCACCTGGTCTTCATCAGCACGGGTTTCCTGCAGGCAGAGGATATCCGGTTTCTGGGCGTTAAACCAGTCGCCGAAGCCCTTCTTGATTGCCGAACGGATCCCGTTCACATTCCAACTATAAATGTTCATTTTTTCCTGCTTTACAGACAGTACAGGTAAAAGATAGGTTTTAGGGGCGGGATAGTCAACTGTAACGGAAAGTTTAGACAAAACCGCTCTCTAAAAATGCGATTTTTGAGGAAATTTCCTATTTTTTCATAAATTCTCTAAAAAAAAAGCGTTTTTTTATGAAACGAGTTTATATTTGCACTATGAAGTGTTCCCGAACCATCCTCAAGCTGACACCTGTCTGCATCGCCCTTTCCATGTTAACCGGCTGTGCCGGATCCGGCGATGAACAACTCGAAATCCCTACAAACCTCCCCCCGATCTGCCGGGATATCGACTTTTCGGCGAACCCTGACATGCGCGAAGTCTGCGGAGTCCGCAAGGCCCACAACAAGGCGTACAAGAACATCCCGCAACAGCGCTACCTCATCAAGCCTGCCGAGACTTCTATCGTAAAGACCGGCGACAAGCTGGAACTCCGCTTCCAGAACTCCTTGCCGATTACGCTCACCGGCGGGATTGTCGAAGACCTGCACTTCAGCCAGGACCTCCGCCTGGAACGCGTCAAGAACTCTTACGACTACTACGAGATTTTCAACAAGGATTCCGGTTCCCGCATGAGGATTTTCAAGATGGGAATCCCGACGGAAGCCAAGACGACCTACAGTTTCTGCTACCACATCCCCGAAAAGAAGGGTAACGCCAGAACCCGCAACAGGGCCATGGGTACCAACATCGAAGAGATGGACTGCAGCGACTTTGACCAGATTGTCGCAGACCACCTGGCCGCCAAGAAGGCCGCAGAAGAAGCAGCCGCAAAGGCAAAGTAAAAACTTTACCTTTCTTTTTTCTAAATTTCGGTCACGGTAACAACTGTGACGACAGAAAACAGATACATACACAATGCCCTTAAACAGGTCCGCATCCATGCGGCCTGTTCCAGCATACAGGGATTTTCGATATCGGGACTCTCGACTTACCTGCAGTTCCCCGAAATGAATTTTTGCGTGGACATGGGAGAATGCCCCCTGACCGCGACCCCGATTGACCACGTATTCTTGACCCACGCCCATGGAGACCACGCCCGCTGCATCATGAGGCACAACAGCCTCCGCAAGATGATGGGCGTCGAACGGGACAGCGTCTACTACGTTCCCGAAAGCATCTGCGAAGGAGCGAAAGCCTGGATCAAGGCCGAAGCCATGTTTGAAGGCGTGAGCGAAACGAAATTCCGCTACCCTGAAATCGAGCCCGTAACGGCCGGTACGCGGATTCCCCTGCGCTACCGCAAGGACCTAGTACTCGAACCTTTCGAAGTCAGGCACTCCGTCCCGGCGATGGGAGCGACTGTCCTATTGCACAAGAAAAAACTCAAGGACGAATTCCTAGGGAAGTCGGCCAACGAAATTATCGAACTGCGCAAGAACGGCGTAGAAGTCACGCGCGAAGTCTATGAACCGCAACTCAGCTTCATGGGCGACTGCCTGGGCGAAAGCCTGCTCGACCATCCGGACGTATTCAAGTCGAAGGTGCTGGTCACCGAATGCACGTTCCTCGACAAGGACGAAGAACAGATGGCCTTCAAGAAGGGACACACGCACTTGAGCAGCATCGTCAAGGCCCTTAACGAACTCGGTGACGGCGTAAAATGCGAACAGATTGTGCTGACCCACTTCTCGATGAAGTATTCCGAGAAGCACATCCTCGACACGCTCGCCAAGAACATCCCCGAGAAGTTCAAGGAAAGAATCGTGGCGTTTGTGTGATTGAGTAGGATGTTGGAAAGGCCGATAGAAAATTTATGACAGAAGAAAACAACGACATTATAACCGATAACGAAGAAAAGGCCCCGAAAGAGGTCATCATTCCGGAATTTTACCGCGACCTGAACGCGGACCCCGAACAGAAGGGGCTGTGGCACTATGTGTTCCGCACAAACGGTGACCGCAAGCCCATCAAGACAGAAGACGGCAAGCCGCACAAGCTCGACTTCAACTGGAAAGACATGTTCCCGAACGAGAACGGGCATATCGAAGTCGAAATCGGCAGCGGCAAGGGCAACTTTATGACGGACTACGCCGAAAGGCACCCCGACTACTTCATCATGGGTAGCGAATGGGACTACACGTGGGCGGCCTTCGCCGTCGAGCGCATGACGAAGCGCGGCGTCGTAGCCCAGGGCAACGCGGCCATGCTCCGCGGGGACGTTTTCTACTTCTTGCGCGACGCCGTGAAAGACAACACCGTCGACGCCTTCCACATGTACTTCCCCGACCCGTGGCCCAAGGAACGCCACCACAAAAACAGACTCCTGCGCCCGGACTTCCTCGCCGAAGTCGCCCGCTGCCTCAAGCCCGGCAAGCGGATTTTCTACTGGGGAACCGACCACAAGGAATACAACGAAATCGCGCTGGACACCTTCGACGCCTTCCCCACCTGCAAGGTCGTGGTGCGCAACATCGCCGAACCCACCGAAGGGATTACCACCGGCTTTGAACGCAAGTACCGCAAGGAAGGCCGCCCCATCTACCGGAGCATCATCGAATTCGAAAAGTAAACTGTCGTTTTTTGACAGCCAAAATTTGTTAGTTTATTGGCACTATGTTAAAGCAGCTTTCCATAAAGGGTTTTACCCTCATCGACCATGCCGAAGTCCCGTTCCATGACGGCTTTACCGCCATTACCGGCGAAACCGGTGCCGGCAAGTCCGTATTGCTCAAGGCGCTCCGCATGGTCTGTGGCGACAAGGCCCAGGCATCGATGGTGCGCACCGGCGAAGACAAGGCGGTTATCGAAGGGATTTTCGACATCAGCCGCGAACCGAAGGTCAAGAAATTCATCGAGGATCTCGGTATCGACAGCGACGACGAACTGATTATCCGGCGTGAAATTCAAGAAAACGGCAAAGGACGTACGCGCGTCAACGGAAGCATCGTCAACCAGTCCGACCTGCAAGATATGGGCGAACTGCTTATCCAGATGCACGGCCAGAGCGAACAGCTGTTGCTACGCGACATACGCACGCATGCCCAGATGCTCGACGATTACGCAGGCAACGCCGAACTCCTCGCCACTTATTCCAGCTCGTGGAACGCCTGGAACGCGACGCTTGCCAAGATAGACGAGACGCAGTCCAGGGCGAAAGACCTCGCCGCGCAGAAGGATTTTCTCAAGTTCCAGTTCGACGAACTTTCCAAGGCCGCCCTCCGCGAAGGCGAAGAAGAAGAACTCGAAGACAAGGTGAACATCGCCAGCAAGGGCGAAACGGAAAGCCACTGCATCAACGAAATTCAGGCTCTCCTCGGCTGCGACAACGGTCTTTTGGACCAGGTGCAGGCCTTGCAGGCCAAGGTGCGCACGCTCGCCTCGAAGATTCCGCATTACGAAGAAACGCTGAATGCGCTCACCGAAGTGGCGGACCCGTTCGAAAGCATCTGTAAAGACTTGATGCGTCTTACGCCAGCCAAGTCGCTCTCCCCTGCCGAAATCGACCGTGCCAATTCGAGGATTGCCGCCATCCAGAAGCTCAAGCGCAAATACCGTACCGATGTGCCCGGCCTTATCGAACTGACCGCCAAGCGCAAGGAAGAACTCGAAAGCCTCGAGAACCTGGACGCCGACCTCGAAGAACTCGGACGCAAAGCGCTGCGCGAAAAACAGCAGATGGAAAAGGCGGCCGACGAACTTTCCGCGAAGCGCAAGGAGGCGGCCCAGCGGTTCGACGCCGCGGTACAGCAGATGCTCCAGACGCTCGGCATGCCCAAGGCGACGTTCAAGACGAGCATCGCCGCGCAGGACTTTACAGCCAACGGCGCCGACAAGGTGGAATTCCTGTTGGCCCCGAACCCGGGCGAAGGCGAGAAAAGCCTGCAGAAGGCGGTCTCGGGCGGTGAACTCTCACGCGTTTTACTCGCCATCAAGACCGTGATGGCCGAACTCGACGCCGTGCCTTTACTAATTTTTGATGAAGTGGATTCCGGTATCAGCGGTGAGGTAGGAAACAGCATCGGCGAAGCGCTCCGCAATTTGGGAAAGCATCACCAAGTCCTGACCATCACCCACCTGCACCAGGTCGCCAGCCGCGCCCAGAACCAGCTTTCGGTCAGCAAGACCGAATCCGACGGCAGAACGTACACCTCCGTCACGGAACTGGACGGCGAAAAGCGCATCGACGAACTCGTCCGCATGCTCGGCGGCAACTCGGCAACGGTACGGGAACACGCTAGACAATTATTGGAGAACAACAAATGACCGAAAAAACATCTGATGTACGCTTCCGCTCACGCATTTGGAGCGTCCTCAGGGCTATTGTTTTTATCTGCGTTATCATCTTCATCTGGAACGGCATGTCGAAGACCGCCTGTGCCTTCGTCGGAATCGCACTTGTCATGGGCTGGGTCAACCTCTACCAGCTGCGTTCGCAGGAAATCGAGAAACCTTATTACCGACTTTGGTTGAACGTTATCGACGGATTCCTTTCGTTTGCCGTCATGACCAGTATTTTTATCCGCGACCTCATGCAGAACGAACAGACCGAAAAGCTGCTCGCCGTAGGTTGCGTATTCCTGCTCGCCCGACTCATCGCCCATTCGCTGTTCTCGCTGGGCGTGCTGCGTGAAGGCAAGTCCCTGCCGCGCAAGCGTCGCTGGAGCAAGCTTGCCAACATCGCCATTACCATCACGATGGGCGTCTACCTGCTGAACCTGGAAGACTACCAGCAAATCTGCATGGTCACCTCCATCCTGCTGATTTTCGCCTCCACTGTCGCGTACGCCTACTGGTACTACCGCGACCCGGCGCACCGCAAGCCGCTTTCCATCGCAAGCCAGCTCACCATGAGCCGCATCGTGCTAACGCCGTTCTTCTTGTGGGTGTTCTTCTACGACAACGATTTGGACTACAGCAACAACAGCCTCGTATTCAAGAGCCTTTCGCTGGTGATGGTCCTCGGCTTTATGCTCACGGACTTCCTGGACGGTTACCTCGCGCGCAAGATGGGCGAAGTCAGCACCCTCGGCAAGTACCTCGATCCGTTCAGCGACAAGATTTCGAACATGACGATTTTCATGTGCTTTATCGCCACAGGATACGCCCCCGTATGGATGGTGGCGCTCATCTACTTCCGCGAATCGAGCGTCGAGACGCTTCGTACGCTCGCCGCCAGCGAAGGCCTAATCATGCCCGCACGCCGCAGCGGCAAGTGGAAGACGGCCCTCCAGGGAATCGGTATCGTCGCCATCCTGCTCGGCGCCATCGATCCCATCCGCATGCTCGTCCCGGGCCTCAACGATATCTGGGGAATCTTCCCGGTCATCGTGATGGGCGTCATCACCGCCATCACGATTATCAGCGGTATCGATTACTTCTATTCCAGCAAGCACATTCTTAAAAAATTCGTATAATCCTGACGGTCCTGCAAATAGGCGCAAAAACGGCTCTTTTTCAAAGGGCCGTTTCAAAATATTGTGGTAAAAGCCTTGCCAATTGGGCTCTTTTTTACTATATATGGGCTATCCTCGACGCGGGGTGGAGCAGTTGGTAGCTCGTCGGGCTCATAACCCGAAGGTCGCAGCGTTCAAGTCCTGCCCCCGCTACTAAAAAACTCGGTGAAAACCGAGTTTTTTTTATGCCCAGGACGCTTTTAAAAAACGCCCCGGGTCTCTGTCAAGTAAAGCTATTCCGGGTAGGCACAGCAGCGGAAGCCGATAGAACGGGACCTGTAGAAGGCAGAAACCGCCCTGTACGGCACCTTTTCGCCGGTCAGGAATACCGCTTCCACGCGGCTCGGCTTGTAGACGAGGCTACCGGCAAGCTTGGAAAGCCATTCGTCACCGCCCTTCTTGTATTCGGCATACGGGGCGTAGTCTTCGCCCAGCTTGTTCCCGCTGGAATCCTGGACGTCGAAGAACTGCAGGCTGTCCTTGAAGTCTTTCTTCGTCAAGATGCCATAGCGCGTACGGGACGTATCGGCGACGAGCACCGTATCGACCTTCGCACCTTCGCGGTACAGGTAGACGGTATCCGTCGTGTAGGCAGGCCTCGTATAGAACGGGAAGAAGCGATTCGTGCACAGCCCCATCGTCTCGCGGTCTAGGCCGTCGAAGACCTTGTAGCTTGCGCCCTTGATGACGGCAACGGTATCTTCGGAACGGCCCATCACCCATTCCTGCAGCTGGCCCGGCATGTCGCGAACGCCCATCGGGTTCACGCAACGCGAATCACGCTTCTCGTACGACAGGGACGACGTAGAATCGTTCGTCCCTACGTTGCAGTAGGTAAACAGGTATTCGGTCGACGGCATGTCTTCTTCTTCAACGACGCCGTAATTGAGCGAGCCGCCCGACAGGCAGACGAGTTCCCAGTCGCGTTCCTTGCAAAGCCCAACGGTGAAGCCGCTCGCGCTGATGGATTCGCAGGCTTCTACAGCTTCCGAATGGAGCACGTCCACCACAAAGTCACCGTTCTCGTCGCGGTGTTCCAGGGGTTCCATACAGAACTTCGAGGAATCAGACGCCTGTACCGCGATAAAGCCATCCGGGCATTCCACTTCTTTCGCAAGCGCTCCCGGAGACACAAGAATCGTATCGATAAGCGCCTTGGAAATATAGCCGGACTTGTCTATGGAACGGATGCGCAAGATAAGCGTATCGCCCGGGGAAACGCGGATAATCGTATCCGTCACGAAGGATCCCGTCGAAGAAACCTCCATCTTGTTGCCCTTGCGCTTGTAACGCTTGGAATAGTGCCCCTGCATGCCCGTGGTATCGTACATCACCCATTCCTTTTTCAACGGGTCATAACGGTCCACCATGTACATGGACACCGTATCGTAGCAAATACCGAAGACGCAGCCCACCTTCTCGACATCGATAATCGAATCCACCTCAATCTTGTAGCCGAGGTCTATCGGGTCGATGCTCTCGTTCCAGAAAATGCGCAGCCTGTTGTTGCTGTCGAGCCTCGCGTAACCGGGGAACAGCGTATCTTCGAGGAAGAAAATCTTCGTCGGCATCAGCGGCGCAATCGAATCGGTCGTGATGAACAGCATGTTCGTCTCCACCGTGCCGGTTCCCTCGTTGCCCGAAGAATTTCCGCTGGAATCCCAAGACGAAATGCCGACCGTGTAACGCGTCTCGGCCTTCAGGCCTTCGATAACGACCCTGAAGCGGTTCAAGGAATCGGCATCAAAATCGAATCCCTTGCCGTCAATCACCGCAATGCGCAAGTAGTTCTTCACCTTGTCGCCATGGCTGACAGAATCGATCCAGACCGAATCCGCATCTGCACGGACGCGCGCATGGCGCCTGTACAGCGTCTTGCCCGTGGAATCCACTTCGTCGACCGTCATGACCTTGACCTTGATGTCGCGGAGGTCTTCGTTCTTGTCGTAGGAATAAATCTCGAGGTTGTAGCCAACGATAGGGCCGGACAGTTCCATGGGCTTGTAGTAATCGGTCTGGTCCGCCGGGCGGTACCATTCGAACAAGGCGCCCGTAGTCCACACGGAATCCTGGATAGAGGCTCTAGACGGCGGAATGTCGTCACCAAAATGGAGGTAGATATGCTGAACCGCGCCGACATCGTCGTCATCGGAATAGGCACAGAAGAGGGCCACATGCAAGCTGTCGTACTCTTCCACATACTTCGCCACCATCTTCGTCAAGTCAATCGTATCGTAGAGGGACTTGCTCTTGGAAGAATAGGCGTAATAGGCATCGGCCTGGTCAATCTGCTTCGAGGAAACTTCCTTGGCCGTGTCACGGACGACACCCGTATCGATCCAGACATAGACTCCGGAAAAACTCTCCCTGGTCATCGGGTACCGGTAGCGCACCTGGTAACAGGCAGCCCCGCTGTCGGCATCTTCGGCACATTCACGCAGTACGGTTAATTCCGTAGCCTCGCGTTCAAAAAGGAACTCATTACTGCTGTCGTCGTCAGAACAGGCAGCGAACAGGGCCGGCAGGACCAGAAAAACGCAGAAATAGAATAAACGCTTCGCAATCACGACTACAATCTAGAAAATTAGGGGTCTCGACACACGTCATTTGTGCTGAAAAAAACAAAAAAACCGGACGTTTTCACGGCCGGTTTTTCCTTTCGAGCAAAAAACTTAGTTGGATTCTTCCGGGTAGACGGAGACCTTCTGACGCTTTGCATCGAGGCGTTCGAACTTCACCTTGCCATCAACGAGGGAGAACAGAGTGAAATCCCTGCCCATGCCGACATTGTTGCCACTGTGGAAGTGGGAACCGCGCTGACGAACGATGATGTTGCCAGCCTTGACGGTTTCGCCCGCGTACTTCTTAACACCAAGGTACTTGGCGTTACTGTCGCGGCCGTTACGTACTGAACCTTGACCTTTCTTATGTGCCATGGATTAAGCCTCCTTAGCCTTGCGGAGAGAGTTCTTCTTGACCTTGGCCGGCTTGGCGATACCCTGGGCAATCTTTTCCTTACGAGTGAGGGGCTTGTTCTGCTCCTTCTGCTTGGCAAGGGCAGCCACGCGAGCGCGGTTGCGGGTAATGACCTTGGGATCGACCTTTGCGGATTCTGCGCCGGAGCGAAGTTCCGTAACCAGCACCTCGGTATAGCCCTGACGATGACCGTTACGACGTTCGTAACGGGTACGACGCTTCTTTTTGAACACGATGATCGTGTCATACTTGCCGTGGGCCAAGATTTCGACCTTAACAGCAGCGTCATTCAGGACAGGGGTGCCGACTTGCACTTCTTTTCCTGCGAAAAGAAGAACGGACTTGAGCTCCAGTTCGGAACCAACAGCGGCGTCAAGAGTGGGGACCTTGTAGGCCTTGCCCAGCTCGACTTTATACTGGAAACCACCTGTTTCAACAATAGAATACATTTTGTAATCCTTTTTTGGTTGCTATTGGGGCCTCAAATGTAGTAATTGAACCAGCTCTTGTAAAGACGAAATCCACAAAAACATCATTTTTCACGTATTTCTTTCGTCTTTCGCCTAGCGCCCTCCGTCTAAAATTCTATCTTTACACTCAAAATTTCATAAAGGACACTTGAATGAGCAAGATTATGAGCCTCAACGGCGATTGGGAAATGATTTGGGACACCGACGACCTGGGCATTTCTAACCGCTGGTACGCGACATATCCCGGAAATACCGAAACCGTGCAGGTTCCGCACATCTGGGAACGGAATTTCGAAAAACTCCTGATGTCGCAAGATTGCGCCTATTATTTCAAAAGATTCACCATCGACGACGAAAAACAGGTCACCAAGAGGATTTTCCTGCGTTTCAGCCGCGTCGCCACCCATGCCACCGTCTGGCTCAACGGTAAGTTCCTTGGCACGCATTTCGGCTCCTATACCTCCTTCGTCCTCGAAACCCAGAAGGCCATCAAGCTCACCGGTGAAAACATTCTTTGCGTCCGCGTCGCCAACATGGGCGCCTCGAACAGCCGTATCGACCTCGGCCGCGAAAGCCGCGAAGGTGCCGACGACCGCTACGTCCACCCCGCCGAAATGCCTGTCGGCGAACCGTGGCAGCAGTACCCGTTCGGAGGTATTTTCGGTGACGTCGACCTCATCCTCGGCAACGCCGCCTTTATCGAGAACATGCGCGTGGAACCGGACATGGACCAGGAACGCGTCGCCGTGGAACTCACGTTCAACAACCCGCGCGGCTGCTCGACCCGCCTGCGCTTCGTCATGCGCAACTCGAGCGGCGATGTCTACGAATTCTTCAAGGACGGCGTAAAGCTCGACCGCGAAAACGCCACGCAGCGTTTCGTATTCGCCATCAAGGACTGGAAGCGCGACAAGAGCGTCTGGAGCCTCGAAAAGCCGAACATGTTCGCCATCGAAGCCGCCATGGAAAACAAGGGCGGCAAGAGCAAGGGCAACGACTTCAGTTTCCCCATCATGAGGACTTTCGCCTTCCGCAAGTTCGACTGCATCAAGGGCGACTTCTACCTGAACGACCAGATTCTCAAGATCCAGGGACTCTGCTACAACCAGCAGTGGAGCGAAGGCGGCCTCTGGACTACCGCCAACGACAAGCTCCGCAAGGACCTCGAAGCCGTCAAGAACGCCGGTTTCAACGCTATCCGCAGCTGCGGCGCCCCGCTCAGCAACGAAGCGCTCGACATCTGCGACGAAATCGGCCTCCTGGTGTTCCAGGAATTCCCGATCCACACCATGAGGTCTACGGCCCAGGGCCTTGAAATCGCAAAGAAGCTCATCAACGACATCGTCCGCGAACAGCACCACCACCCGAGCATCGTCACCTGGGTCATGGGTTCCGAAAACGGAACGTTCATGCTGCAGAACGGTAACAAGCTCCTGAACGCGATTAGCCCGATCGACATGTGCCGCCCGGCCATCAGCAACCTGGACAGCATTTTCATCGACAACGAAGGACATTTCCACAAGGATACCGGCAAGCTCCTTCCCGTCTCGGTCGACCGCATCTCGCAGTATTCCTCGCTGCGCATCAACCCGCGCCTGAGCCCGAACGCCAGCTATACGCACTACCTCGCCCACTGCTTCAACAAGGAAGCCGACGAGGAAGAAGAACTGCAGGTCCCGGATTCCGGATTCGGCGACAGCCAGTTCCAGGACAGCGAAGAAGGCCCGATCGACGTCGACAACAAGATGCTCGTGACGCTCACGAACCACACGCTGCTGCCCGCCAAGGCGACCAGCATCGTCGGACCGCGCAGCTCCAAGAACCAGAAGGCCCTCAAGAACCTCTTCTCCGACATCCAGTCCTTCATCAAGGAATCCGGACTCTCGGTCTGGAGCGACTTCGAATCGTTCCGCAACGACGTGAACCGCATTTCGATCAAGAGTAAGGCAGACCAGATCGCGGCCCTGCAGAGCAACCCGCAGATCGCCGGTTTCTTCCTCGCCCACTGGGCCGACTACGGCACGAACCTCGATGGCCTCTGCGACGAAAACCGCAAGAGCAAGAACCTCGAGAAATTCATCTCCGAAATTACGACTCCGAGCCGCGTGCTCGTGAGCGAACTGGAACATGTGGTCGCTCCGCATAGCGAAGTCAGCTTCCAGCTCACGCTCCTCAACAACAGCCGTCTCGAAAACGCGAGCGTAGACGTGAGCCTGCTCGATTCCAATGGCAAGGTCATTTCTACCCAGACGCAAGTCCCCGAAGAACAGACCGGCAAGACGAGCCTTACGCAGTTCGGCATCTGCACGCTCATGACGCCGCGTGCCGCAGGCGAATACCAGATCAAGATTACCCTCAAGGACAACGGCAAGGAAGTCAACAGCTCCACCGAAGACTTGATCGTCATCGAACCGGCGAACGTGAAGGACGCCATCAAGAAGGTCTGCTTCTTGGACAACAGCGAAGAATCGAGCGACGCCCTGGCCGCCCTCACCGGTCCGGAACAGATTATCTTCACCGCAAACCTCAGTTCCTGGCCCGACGAAATCCTCGACAAGATCGTGGAAGTCACCAGGGACGGCGGCAAGACGCTCCTCCTCTCCGACATGACGCAGGAAGACATCGATTTCTTGAACCAGAGCCACCAATTCGACTGCACCATCGATTCCCACTGGACGACGGGCGCAAGCGAAACGAGCCTGCACTACCTCCCCGAAGGATCCAAGCTCCTGCCTGTCTTTGGCGGCGAAAAGGTGCTTGACCACAGGGCGGCGGCGGTCCTCCCCGGCCTTTCCCTGAACGAACTGCCCGGCGCCACGGTATTCGCGCGTTCCGTAAGCATTTCCAACGGCGAAATCAAGACCGGCGTCGACATGCAGCTCCTCCCCTTCGGAAAGGGCAAGATCATGTTCAACCAGTTCAGCGTGTTCGAAGGCCTCGAAACGAACGCCCTCGCCGACGCGCTGTTCACGGCAATCGTCAATTTGCTGTAAAAAAAGGCAAAAAGTCATTTTGGAGCGGGGCCTGGTGCACCGCCCCATTTTTTTTCATTTTTTTTAGTACATATTCAATTTTTTTATATAAGTTCCGATAGGAAATACAATCAAGACTAGGAGAAATTTATGGCACGCATCAAGAAAAACGACGCCGACCTGCCCGATGAAGAACCGCTCGACGATGATCTTGACATGATCCACGAGGAAGAAGAAGACGATACCGAAGAAGACAAGGGTATCGACGAAATCCTCGGCGACGCGACGCTTGGCCGCGCCGGTTCCGACCTAGACGGTTGGGGCGGCGGCGAAGACTACGAAAGCTAGCTCGGCCCCGTTCCAAGCGGACGGCATTTGTTAGTTTGTATGTAAACAATGCGGATACGGGGATTCCCCCTCCGCTCACCAGGACATCCCTAAAAGAATTGCACGGAAAACCGGGCGTTTCCCGCGGTATACACCTTTTTTACTCCAAAAGGGATTTTTTGCCAAAACCTCAAATATATTACAGGTAGATGTATGGAGGTTTGTATGAAGCACCCGATTTTAGCCACCCTTGCAGTCTTAGGCGCCGTAACGGCGGCCCAGGCGGCAGATATAACCCCGACCCGCGTCGGGCCCGTAAGCCAGTACGGCCAGCTGATGGCCGGCAAGAACTCGCAGAACAAGGGGCAGATTTACGGTTCCTGTGAAGGAATCAAGGACGGCGCCGAGGTGCAGGTACGCGGCATGAGCCTGTATTGGTCCCTGATGGACGAAGCGCTTGAATTCTGGAGCGAGGAAGGCGTCACCTCGATGGTGAACGACATGAAGATCCAGATTGTACGCGCCGCCATGGCCACGGGCAAGGAAGACTGGACCAAGGGCAAGTACATCGGTTACGAAGTCCAGCCCGAAGTCCAGACGAATTTCATGAAGGCCGTCGTCGAAGCCGCCATCAAGCAGGATATCTACGTCATCATCGACTGGCATTCGCACGAGGCGAACACCCAGACGCAAAACGCCGTCAAGTTCTTCGGCGAAATGGCCCAGGAATACGGCAAGTACGACAACGTGATTTTCGAAGTGTTCAACGAGCCCAAGAAAGTCGAATGGAACGTCATCAAGACCTACGCCGACGCCGTAGTGGCCGAAATCCGCAAGTATTCCGACAACCTGATCCTCGTGGGCACCCCCGAATGGGACCAGTTCCCGAACCGCGCCATCGGTAGCGAAGTAAGCGACCCGCAGAACAACACGGCCTACACGTTCCACTACTACGCCGGCACGCATTGCATCACGGGAATGCACCCCGGCAACCAGTTCTGGGCCTGCGAAGGCGACCATGCCATCGAGGCGATGAATGCGGGCCTCTCCGTATTCGTAAGCGAATGGGGCGTCACGACCTCCGACGGTAAAGGCAGTGTCGCGGGCGACAACGACGGCTGGCAAAGCTGGATGAACGAAAACAAGCTCTCGTGGGCCAACTGGTCGGGTTCCAAGATTCCCGAAGGTTCCGCCGCGTTCTCGGAAGCCGCAACCAAGACTTCGCTGCAGTACAGCGCCTCCGGAACCCTCGTGAAGAGCTACCTCGCCTCCAACGCCGACAGCTACACCCGCTGCCCCACGAACGTCCCGGAATCAAGTTCTTCGCAAACGCCGACCTCGCAAGCGAACCTCTCCTCGCAGGCGGATGTCGTGAAAAGTTCTTCGTCCGCACAGGCCATCACCGCCGGGACCGTCCGTGAAGCGTTCCGCGCCACGTTTATCAACGGCACGCTCGCCCTTGAATCGACGGCCAGCGGCCTCACCCAGGTGAGCGTCTTCGACCTGCTCGGAAACCTCCACGTCCAAAAGGAAATCCACCTTTCGGAAGGCTCGCATTCCATCCACCTGAACACGCTCCCCGCCGGAAGTTACCTTGTCCGCATCCGCCAGGGCCAAAACACCCTGCAGAAGCGCATCCAGGTCCGCTAAAGCATTTACCACAAGAGAGAGAAGTCCCGGGGGCTACGGCCCTCGGGATTTTTTTATGCGCCAGGAATGCCGCTGTTCGGGGCATCGCAGAAATATCGCAGTTCTGGCGCGTCGCAAGAACCGCGCGTTTTTGAACGGACCGCAAAAAGCGAAAAACACAAATGCGAAAGGCCCCGCCGAAGCGGAGCCTTTCTGTAAAAGTTTCAAGCGGAAGCGCGGATATCTATTTGCCCGAGGGCTGTTGCGTCCGCACTACTAGCGCTTAGCCGAAATCAATTACTTGGTGATGACGCGGGCCATTTCGCAAACCTTGTTGCTGTAGCCCCATTCGTTATCGTACCAGGCGCAAACCTTCACGAAGGTCGGGTCGAGCTGGATACCAGCCTTGACGTCGAAGATGGAAGTGCGAGCGTCGTTGCGGAAGTCGGTAGAGACGAGAGCTTCGTCGGTGTAACCGAGGATGCCCTTGAGTTCGCCTTCAGAAGCTTCCTTCATGGCCTTGCAGATTTCTTCGTAGGTAGCCGGCTTTTCGAGTTCGGCAGTGAGGTCAACGAAGGAAACGTCGGAGGTCGGAACGCGGAGGCTCATACCAGTGAGCTTACCGTTGAGCTGCGGGAGAACCTTACCCACGGCCTTGGCAGCACCCGTAGAAGACGGGATGATGTTTTCGAGGATGCCGCGGCCACCGCGCCAGTCCTTCTTGGACGGGCCGTCGACGGTCTTCTGCGTAGCAGTAGCAGCGTGAACGGTGGTCATGAGGCCACGCTTGATGCCGAACTTGTCGTTCAGGACCTTGGACATCGGGGCGAGGCAGTTGGTGGTGCAGGAAGCGTTGGAGATGATGTCCTGACCGGCATAGGTGGTGTGGTTCACGCCGTAGACGAACATCGGAGTAGCGTCCTTGGACGGGGCAGACATGATGACCTTCTTGGCACCGGCCTTGATGTGGGCGCGGGCGAGTTCGTCGGTCAGGAAGAAGCCAGTGGATTCCACGACAACGTCAACACCGAGGGCACCCCAAGTGATGTTGGTCGGATCCTTTTCGGCGAACACCTGAATCTTGTTGCCATCGACGATGAGGAAGTTGCCTTCGAAGGACACGTCGTGCTTGAAAGCGCCGTGCACGGAGTCGTACTTCAGCATGTAAGCGAGGTAGTCAACGTCGAGAAGGTCGTTGATACCGACAACAGTAATGTCCTTGGAGAAGTTTTCCACAGCAGCGCGGAAGACCATACGGCCGATGCGGCCGAAACCATTGATACCGAGTTTGAGAGCCATTATTGGATCCTTTTTGTTTTATTGTGAAATTGCTTCATCCCGCTTTTGGGGGCAGGATGGTGCGTTGACGGGCGTAAAGATACAAAAAATCGGGCAAACCGGCAACGGAGGACGGGGGAAGCCTCCCCCTCGGCGGCACTGCGTCGCCGCCTACCCCCTCTGCGGGGACACCCCGCAACGCCCCCAACCGCCGTCAACTAACCGCTGTCAACCCCGCGAAGGCGGGGTCCTCCTTCTTTTCGTCGAAGAGGACAGTCCTGCAGAACGTCATGCTGACGAAAGTCAGCATCGGATGTCCCCACTAGAAAAGAACGTCCCTAACGGAAATATGTTTGCTTCGGGTGGCATTTCGCACACTCATACAGACCGCTCGTTCGTTGGCTTGTTAAGAACCTCCGGTTTCTCACTCGCTCTCCCCAACACGGCACGCTTGCGCAGTGCCGCTTTTGGCTCACGACGATCACTTCGTTGAAGTGTTTGCTTTGCGAAACGCCTCCTCTCCGCAAAGAAACACAAGAGGGGCTCAGTTACGAACTGCTACCGCTGGGTACGTGTGAAGAGCGGGTACTGCTCAGCCCTTGTGACTAGTTAGTCCCTTCCTCATAGAGGATAACAGCAACTAACTAAGCAACAAGTTGCTAAGTTTTGTATATCGGGCTTCGCAAACCTCGGTTTTTCTTTTGAACCGCCAGGACCGTCTTGGTTAAGGACTAGTAATCCTTTACGCATCGGACGGAGAGTCCATCAAACTTATATGCTCTCGCCATATATTTATATTCAACCTTTTGTAGGTAGATTTGATATGACGTTGTTTCATTCAACTCTCGTGGCTCCCAAAAATAGCCGTATTTGCCTAAATGTACAAAATCACGCTTTCCATCCAGTGTTCCCGTTATTCCACCCAACAAAGCGGAGAAACCGGTTGCATTGATCCCTCTAAAAGCCTTAGACACTACATCAGTGCAAGTTTCCTCGCCGGCGATCATGGCTCGCCATTCTCGTTCATTCATCACATGCCAGCCATCTGGACATATTCCCTGATGTATTATTATCAGGCTATCATGTTGGGACTCCAGGCCCGTTGCCAAAGGCTCCGGACAGTCCGGCGTGGAACCCGTCAACACGCTATCGCACGCCTTCGGGAACCCCATCGCTTCGCTCCAGCTGTACAGGCCGCCAAAGTAAGTGTCACAATACCACGGATCGTCATCATAGCAGTATTTTTCGACTTTGTTGTCATCAAATTCCGTCGTTTCCAACTTGATTTGCGTCCCGTAATTGAGGTTTTGCGCAAAAACCTCGAATTCAGGAACACTGACATAGCTTGTTTTTACAACAACGGTCTTATAGACCTGCCCATCGCGGGGGTCGGTAAAAAGGCCATACTCCTTTTCTTTATCCACACTTGCAAAAACACTGTCCACCTCGAAACTTTCCTTGAACGTGGGAATCGCCTGCGAGGAACTGGACGGCCGTGTGTAGGGTTCAAGGAATCCGTCCTTGCAGATCAAGTCACCCCATTTGCCGGAATACGAAATTCCTCCTTCAACATTACAAGGCATTTCCGGGAAACTGCTTGAAGACAGTTCGCTTGACGAGCTGGATTTCGCCGAACTGCTACTAGACCCATTCGACTCCGCTGACGCTCCGCTCAGGGTGACACTGGAGGAAGAGGATTCCTCTTCAATGCTGCTCGACGATTCATCGTCC
>CACXKY010000022.1 GCA_902768325.1 Fibrobacter succinogenes | reverse complement strand
CACCTGAATGCCGACCTCAAGTTGCTCCAGATTGCAGTTTTCCGCACGAGCGATCCGACAAATCCGTTCTTCCTTTCCCTGCGTGAAGAGGCCGACCCGTGGGCGGTCAACAAGATTTCGGACGATGCTGACGAAGAAGAGGATTCCGATACCCCGGCCAGCCGCCCGTACATGGAAACGCTCCAGATTACCGTTTTGCGTACCAAGTCCAGCCGCGACGTGACGGACTCCGAACTGGAACGCACCCTCAAGGATATGCGCCGCAAGCTCTCCATCTGGAAGAACGAGGTCAAGGCGAAGCTCGAAATTGTCGCCGAACACGATGACCTCACCAAGGACCTGCGCAGCGCCGATGACAAGCTCGAAATCGTGATGGATTCCGAGCCGCTCCACCTCACTAGCGATCACGGCGAACTCTTCCTCGGTTTCTGCCCGATCCGCACGATTTTCGATTACCACGTAGCCCTCGGTAAGCGCCTCAAGACGAAGCACAACATGGCTATCGTCTCGAGCAACATCCGTACCTACCTCGGTAACCTCACTCATACGAACGCGGCCCTCATCGACGCCTTCCAGACGATGGAAAGGAACGACGACGAGAACGTGAACCTCGACGACTTCCCGTTCCTGCACAACGGTATGACCCTTACGGGCGACGACCTCCGTGCGAAGGAACGCGACGGCAAGAAGGTGCTCGTGATTGAACGCCCGAAGATCATCAACGGCGCCCAGTCCCTCTTCACGTACGAACAGTACGCCAAGAAGAGCAAGAAGCCGGTGAACCCGATGGTGCTCGTGAAGGTCGTGGTGCCGTACCCCGGTGCCGACAACTTCCTGAACCAGGTGACCATGGCGAACAACCGCCAGAACCCGGTGTTCAGCTACCACCTGCGTGCCGCCGACGACCTGCAGTTCTTCATTTGGCAGCGTTACCAGGAAGAAGGCTTCACCTACGTTTACAAGGATGGTGTGCGCCTCAAGGCACGTACCCGTAAGCTCGAAGTGCGTATGCGCCCCGAACTTGCCAAGACCCTCTTCATGATGGACGGCAAGCTCAGCGAATGCCGCTCCAGCGACTGCATTTTCGATAAGGAAACCCTGTACCAGCGTTGCTTCGGCGCGTTCGTACGTGTGGCTCCCGAAAAGGAAAAGGACTTTGTCCGCAAGACCATCGCCTTCACGAAGGCCTGGCAGCTTTTGAGCCGCTTGCCCATCAAAATCCGCAAGGTCGTTCCGGGCCAGGGCGTCTCCATCGAGGCGAACGACGATAACCCGCTGACCAAGATTACGTTCAACGGCCGCCTGGAAGACAAGTTCATCTTCCGCAGTGCCGTGAAGGATCTCGTGGTGGCTCTCGCCCTCAAGCACTGGCTCGTCTACGGCGATCCGATCCAGGATTTCGAATGGCTTGTGGAAAACGAACTCAACTTCAACGATTCCATCCTCAGGTACGCATCCAAGATCTATACGGAAGACCTGAAGGGAATCCTTATCAACGAGTTCAAGGACAATCCGGCCTACTACGACACGATTACCACTATCGACAAGGATAGCGGTGAATCCGTGGAACGCCGCCTGTGGAAGGGCTTCAGCAACACCGCCACCTACGACAAGATGATGGATCTTCTGGTCAAGAAGAACCGCACTTGGGAAAAGTGCCGTGGCGGCATCGAGCTGTTCCTCTAGTCGTTTTTACGGTTGAAAATTTAGGGCGGCCTGCTTTTGGCAGGCCGCCTTTCTTTTGTTCGGGAAAAACATCCGCTTTTGTGGGTTTTTAACTGTTTTGCAAGGTGAAAATTTGCTAATTTGGCAAAAATTCAACTTTCCGATGAATTTGGCGTTGCTGAATTCTGTATTTTGTGTCTGTTGTCCTTGAAAAGGTTCTTACATAGAACCCATCTGGGTTTTTTCGTCTCTGCCGCCCTCCTTTGGACGGGTGTTTCGGTATGGGCGCAGTCTTCGAGTTCTGCTGCTGAAGAACCGGCTGCGGACCCGGCTGAAACGGAATGGCAACCGACGTACCAGTACATGGAACTCCCGCCTTCGGCGACCCCTTTGAACAGCCTGCTTCCCTTTGGCGGCATCGGGGCGTCTCCACGTCTCATGAAGTCGAACAAGGGCCAGGTGTTCAGCCACGACATCAATATCGCGACCCGTGAACTCGACGTGAGCGAGAAGCGCGTGAATGGCGTTTCGCGCGATACGACGACGCTATGGACGGCGCACTATCCGGAACTGACGGACTACGTGGCCGACATGTACGATGTGGGTCGCAAGAACCTGTGGCTCAACGGCCTTGTCGGGCAGAGGGACGACGGCTACGAAACGCCCGAGACGGGTTCGATGTTCGATATCACGATTCCGGTGACGATGCCTGCGTGGATGAGGGACTTCGGTCTCGACAAGCCCAAGCTGATGCTGCAGGGTACCATGGATATCCGCCTCAAGGGATACGGCGAGAAGGACGATGCCGAGGGCAGTACCAAGACGAGCCTCTGGCCTTCGCCGACACTGACTTACGACCCGAGTTTTATGGTGAAGGGTAAGATTGGCCCTTACATCACGGTCGAGATCAACAACGTGGAAAGCGGCCTCGGTGTGCAGAACCAGGTGCGCGTGGTGTACGAGGAATCGTACAAGGACGAATTTGAAGATTACATCTTGCAGCGCGTAGAAGCCGGTACGACATCGCTTGCGCTGACCGGCACGGAACTTACGGGTTATTCCGAGAACCATCAGGGCCTGTTCGGTATCAAGGCGGAATGGAAACTGGGGGACTGGAGACTCACGACAATCGCGTCGCAGGACGGCGGTAGTCAGGAAGAGTATACGATCAATGCCAGCGAGACGACGACGGAATTCCAGATTCTGGACAAGCAGTTCATTGCGTACCGCTATTACTTCTTGAACCACGAGGCGAGGAGCAATTATATCAACGCGGCCATTGCGGGCAAGACGACGTCCAGTTATCCGGCGACGAACCTCAAACTCTACAAGCGCAGTGCGATGAACATGTCAAAGGACGTCCTTGAAAATATCACGGTCGTCTACAAGACGCCTTCGGGAAAGACTATCGAGAAACTGGTGGAACGCATGGTCGAGGTCCCCACGTCGGACTTTAGCTATGATCCCAAGACGGGTATCCTTAAGGTGAACGGCGTGAATCGCAGTACGCTGTTGGCCGCCAGCTGGAGCAATGACGGGACTGGCCGTACAGGAACGACGATTCGTGATGGCGCGACGGTCGTCTTGATCCAGTGGGATGCGTCCCTTACCGAACTGACGGATATTGACAAGCTGATGTTGCGTAACGTGTACTCTGTAGGAATTACTGAAGCGAGCAGCAGCGGTTTTGTTCTGCGCATGAAGAACAAGTCCGGCATTACAGGATCGTTCCTCAAGACTTTGGGCCTGGCCGATTCTTCTTCGGGAAGCCCGCTGGTCAATGACGCTTCGATTTTCAAGAAAGATGCCAGCGGTAACTTTACGGGAGAAATGTGGCTGCCTTGTAAACCGCTTTCGGAATACTCCGGGTCGAAAACGACGGAACGTGCCCGCCAGAACTGCTTGGAACCATTGAGGTTGCTGGACTCTACGAATGCGATGGCGCAGCTGTACGACTTGCCTGTTTACAACTTGAACCGCTATACGAGCCGCTTCTACTTCGAGTCGGTCGGTAAGCGCCGCAATTCGACGATTAGCGTGCGTGACCCGAATACGAGCCATTCCGTAAGTGCGGGCTCTTGTATGGATATTTCTCCCGGCACAGAAAAGCTGACCGCAGGCTCGACCGTACTTACACGTGGCGTCGACTACGAAGTCAACTACGAGCTGGGACAGATTGAACTTTTGAGCGAACGTGCGCTTGATCCGAATAAGGAAATCAAGGTCACTTTTGAATGCGAACCGCTGTTCGAAATCAACAACAAGCTGTTGTTGGGCGCCCGTGCAGAACTCCCGCTGAACCGTTACGGCTTCGGTGACGGCTCTGTCTTCGGTGTGACGGCCTTGTACAAGAGCCAAAGCACGACAGCCGAAACGCCGACGCTCGGCAACGAACCGTTCAACAGCGTCTTGTGGGGCATGAACCTCCGCCTGCAAGATACCGTTTCCGCCTTGACGGAACTGGTCAACAAAATTCCGGGCATCAACACGACGGCTTCGTCGGGCTGGCAGTTCGAAGCTGAATTTGCGGCGAGCCGCCATAACGCGAATACGAGCGATGGCGGGGAAGCCCTGGTCGAAGACTTTGAATCGACGGCGAACGGCCTTGTCTATCCGCTGTCACGCCTGTCGTGGTACCAGGCGTCTCCTCCGGGCGGCGTGGCTGATGATCTTGGTACCTACATCGAGAATTTGGATTACCGCCATCAGGGTGAATTTATTTGGCACAGCAACAGCACGGAACTGTACAAGTACATCTATCCGAACGTCGGTAACTCCGATGTCGACAACCAGCATTTGACCGTGCTCAAGATGACGCTCCGTGCAAACGATAATCTCGTGGGCAATTCCTGGGGCGGTATCATGCGCCCGAATAGCAGCTACTACCATGACCTGAGCCATATGAAATACGTGGAAGTGGTCGCTCGCGGTAATGTGGGTTCCATCTTCATCGATTTGGGCCTGGTGAGCGAAGATATTTCTATTAGCGGTTTTGCACCTAACGGTGAATACAACGGTGAAAACGATCTCGGTTCGACGACGGCGCTCCACGACAAGGGCCTTGATGCACGTTCCGGTTCCGATGAAATCCGCCGTGTTTGGGACTGCCGTATTTCGGGCTGTATCTATACCGATTACACGACGCTCAATTCCGATGCGTCGACGACGGATATTGCCCGTGATAATTACGACGATGACCTGGAAGACGAAAGTGATCCGCCGGTGAACATCAACGGTACGGAAAACAACTCCGGTGAACGCACGTACGATACCGAAGATATCAACAAGAACGGTTCTCTCGATACCGAAATCAGCTATGTCCGTTACCGCATCGATCTTTCCGATACGGACCCGGCTAATTACGAAGAACTCAAGAATGGCTGGCGCAAGTGGCGCATTCCTCTGAACCAGTACGATACGGTCGTTTCTGCGACCGGGAGCGATTACCGTACGATTCTTTCCGAAGCGCAGTACACGCGTCTATGGATTGGCCGCCTTACCCCGGGTGTCGCAGAAGCGAAGGTCCAGATTGTGAGCCTGGGCATTCTTGGAAACTCCTGGGAAGAAACGACGGTGGCCGACCTCTACGAGACGAGCTCGTCGGAACATTCCCAGATTGCCGAAGTGAACGGCGTGGAATCGACCATCAAGGAATCGATGGCGACCCGCGATACGAGCTTTATCAAGGTCACCACGATTAACAACCGCGAAAATTCCAATGAGTACATCAAGTCGCCGAATACGAAGACGGAACGCGATTCGGAAACGAATGCGCCGCTTAAGGAAACGGCTCTTGTACTCGATTACCAGAATATGTCCCCGGGCCAGGAAGTCGGGGTGACGCGTGTTTTCGATACGGATACCAAGGACTTCTCGGCGTATAAGTCCATCAAGATGGAAATCCATTACAAGACGAAGGCGGAAAGGGTTCCGGTGCGCTTTGCCATCCAGTTCGGTGAGGGCTCCCTGGAAGGCTCGAGCGATTACTACGAATGGAGCTTCCGCCCGGTGAACCTCGCGAAGTCTTGCACGCGCGACCAGGATTGCCATGAACAGAACTGGCTCGACAACGCCTTCGCGATGGACCTTTCCGATTTCTCCGATATGAAGCGCGGACGTCACCCGCCGTTTACCGAAGCTACGGTAAAGAACCTTGGCGGAGACCGCGAAGAAAAATTGAAGCTCGTGGGTAACCCCTCCATTACGAGCGTGGACTGGATGCGCTTCGTCATTATCGCGGATTCCTCGGCGAACCCCGCCGACTTGGAGGGTACCTTCTGGATCGATGACCTGCGCTTGTCGGATATGGATACCGACTGGGGCTATGCGGCACGTACGTCGGCCCAGGTGAACTTTGCCGACTTCATTTCGCTTTCCGGTGCGGTGCGTTATCAGGATGGAAACTTCGCGACGCTTTCTTCTACGGGCGGCTCTCCCAAGCCGAAGATGTCCGAGGCTGCCTCCCAGCTCGATGTGGCGGCCGACATTAATATAAGCCTGAACAAGTTCTTGAACGATAGCCTTGGATTCCATATCCCGATGAACCTCGGCTACAACAGCACGACCAAGCGCCCCTACATGAAGCCTTCCGACGATATGATTCTTGAAAAGAGCAGTTTCTCGGACTTGGTCGGGGACATGTTCCAGAACGAGTTGGCGGTGACTTCGGACAAGACGGAAAACAAGCTCCGCGACGAAGGCGAATCGAAGGGTTACGAAAGCTACACGCGCACGAAAACGTTCAGCATCAGCTATAGCAAGGATTATAAGGCGGCCGATACCAAGCTGGGCGAAGTCCTTTCACAGGTGCTTTTGGAACGCCCTGCCATGAGCTATTCTTACAGCCAGTCGGAAGGCCGTGCGACGACGAGCGCCGACTCGGTTTATTCGTACCACACGATCTTGGAATATAAACTCGGTACCTTTACCATGTTCAAGTTCAAGCCGTTCGACGCGTTTGCCACGAGCGACAATTCCTTTGTGAAGGCTTTCGCGAAGACGGAGTTTGAACCGTGGCCGCAGACGTTCGACTTGACCCTGTTCGACTTCACGTACATCCGCAACGTAAACCAGGATCGCGACCCGGACTTCGTCGAACCGCAGGTAGACAAGGTGGTAACCTATACGGCGGATTTGACTCATAAGTTGAACATGCGTTGGAATATCTTGTCGTTCCTTTCCACAAGCTATTCCTTGAACATCAAGCGTGATATGTTTGGCGGTGGTGACCGCGAAGCTTTTGTCAAGGAGAACTTCTTCAGCCCGGACGATGGCGGCCTCTTTGCAAGCGATGTCATCTTTGACTACGACCATACCGACCGCAAGGTTTACGTGTCCCGCGACAGCCTTGTGATTATTCCTTACGACACGATTCCGAAGCTTGGGCCGAATGGCGATACGCTCGCCATCGATATGCAGAATCCGGATTCCTATACGATCCTTTACGATTCGACGGCGTTCTACAAGGTGGACAGCGTCGGTACCCGTGAATTCGGCCGTGCTTACGGTATTCTGCGTAACGAACGTGCCCGTAGCCAGCAGTTCAAGGTTAGCTTTAACCCGCGCTTGATTCCGTTCTTGCCGTTCACCACGACGTTCTCCTCTGACTTTACGCAGCAGAAGACGATTCCGGATGACTTCAGCTTCTATGACGAGTCCAGCATCGAGAAAAACTTCTGGACGATTTCGCAGACGAACCGTTTCGAATTCTCTCCGACCTTCAGGATTCTGGACTTGGCGAATTCCTTCGGCAAGGAAAACGTGATTGCCCGTGCGTTCGACAAGGTCAAGTGGCGTGAAATCCGCTTCGGCTGGACGACGAGCACTAACACGGTGGGTGAAAACTTCACGCTGTCCCAGCTCTATGAAGAACAGAACGTGACGCCGTTCGAATACTACCTGTATGGCCTCGGTATCGGCAACGGCTACCGCAATCGCGGTTTCTGGAACATTGTTACCGGTGATATGGGCCTTGACCATCGAGACGATTATGTGGACTTCGCCCAATACAGGAACCGCCACGTAGATACGCTTGTATACCAGGGCAACTTCCGCCATTCCGTTTCCCGTCAGTTCCAGGTCGGTACCGGCATTACGCTGCCCATCTGGGATATCGGCGTGACAAGCGAACTGCAGTGGAGGGAAGAATTCTCGCAGTCCCGCGAATACCCGCTGTACATCGATACGACGACGATGTGGCCGCGCTTTGGCATCGGCATCAACGTGCCGAACTTCTCGCAGAGGGTGTCAATCCTCAACAGCTTCAGGAGCGTGACTGCAAGCCACCGCTTCGACTTTACCAGAACGACGACCGTACGCCCGTTCCAGAGCGCCGAAGACACCTGGACCGACCAGTTGAACTTCAACCCGCTTATCCGTCTCACGTTCTTGACACAAAAGAACATCCGTATCGAGAACAGCGTGCGCATGAAGATCGAATCGACGGACCGCCGTCCCAAGGAAGAAGTTATCGGCATCACGAGCTGGCCGGATTCCCTCGGCAACGGAAAGGATACGACCGATTTCTTCTGGGAAACGCCCTGGATCCATACTTCGCTGTATAACGACTTCGCGTTCAATATCGGCGACGACTTCACCATTTCTTACCCGCTCAAGCTCAAGCGCGGTTTCCACTTCTTCAAGTGGTACTTCAAGCTTGAAAACGACCTTGACCTGAAACTGACTGCCGGTTACGATTACAACAAGACTATCCGCAAGGAATACGACCCGGATCCGGGATACGATATGTGGAACGAGGATAGCGGTACGGACGGCATCTTCAAGGACTTCAGGGAAGATGGCTACAACTATGTCGCCTATAATCCGGAATTGTCGCTAACGGACCGCACGGTGCCCTCGCGTACGCATGAATGGTTCATCCGCCCGAGTGCCGGCTACCAGTTCAACAGGATCGCTTCGATGAGCAGCTACATCGAATACCGCCAGATTCACGAGAAGTTGGTTAGTTGTTGGCCGTAGCCAATAGTCATTAGTTGGTGCGTTTTACTTCACAATCCCGACTTCGGAGAGCTTTACAAATCCCTTTACTTTTTCGCCGAGACGGATTTCGGCAAAGTTCCCCTGGACGCCGAGGACTTCAAAGCTCGTGCCTTCGGAAAGGGTGTTGAGCGTCTGGGAACGGTCGCTCGGGGCGCTCACGACGTCGGCGTCCTTGGCGGTGACGACTCCCGTGATGTCCGTTTCGGCGACAAAAATCTTGTAACCGGCGCTTGCGCCGATGACGCAGAAAATGCACGAAAGCGCAAAGACGATTCCCGTGCAGATGTTTTTCGCTTTTTCGCCGGCGGTAAGCCTACGGCCGATGCTTACGAACGCGATTATCCAGAAGATTGCGAGCAACGTGAATAGCTGGGCCTTCAGGGAAAGGGCGTGGTGGGTCTTGAAAAGCGCAGAAAGGATCGGATTTTCTTCTTCGTCTTCGTCCACCTTGTCGCGGGTCATGGCCTGCGCAAACTTCAGGTTGTGCAAGATATCTTCGTCGCCCGGGTGCAGGCGGAGGGCGCTCTTGTAATAGAATATCGAGAAGCCGAGATTGCCGTTCCTAAAGTAGGCATTGCCCAGGTTGTAGAACAGGTCGGCGTCCTGGATGCCGTTGTCGACGCAGGTACGCCATTCGTCAATGGCGCGTTCGAAGTCGTTCTCCTTGTAGGCCTTGGCGCCGGCTTCAATACCGGCGCAGTTCTCGGCGGCGTATGCGGCCGAACCGAACACCATCGCGATTGTAAATAAAACAGACAAAACCTTTTTCATAAAACCATCATCCATCAATTAAACTTTCAGCCCTTCGCACAGCTTTTCGACGTCGGCGAGCATCTGTTTTTGCTCTTCGGCGCTCGGGTTCACCGGGGCGAACCGCGCGAAGGCGCACTTTTCGAGCCAGCTGTCGATGGCGGCAATCGTTTCTTCCTTTACACCGAGCTTTGAAAGTTCTTCCTTCATCTGCGGGCGGGTCATGCCCTTGAATTCCAGATTGGTACGGTCGCTCAGGTAGTCGATCAGGCCGTTTTCGAGCGCGGCATACAGCGCCTTGGCATTGCCCTCCTTCAGGGCGGCGCGGGCGTTTGCAAAGCGGGCCTTGAGCATCTTGTCGGCCTTGCCTTTACGCACGAGGGCGGCATCGTTGTTATGCTTGCGACGGCGCGTGATAGCAAGGTTTACAAGAATATAGAACGGGATGGCGGCCGCGAAGATGATCCAGAAGGCGATGCTCTTGTAGGGCCTTGCTGAATCGTGTGCCTTGCCGACGGCGTGGATATAACGGATGTCCGAACCGAGGGATTCGATTTCCTGCTTTTGCACGGCGGCAGGGCCCTGTACCACGGGGGCCTGGAATACGGCTTCGGCGGAGGCGTCTCCCTTTTCGACTTCGATGGTCCAGGGGCCCGCCACGGCGGTTTCGTATTTCTTCTTGGCGGGGTTGAACCAGCTATAGCTTATTTCGGGGATGGTGAAGGTGCCTTTCTTCTTGGGATAGAGGAATACGCGGATCTCCTTGCTGGTAATGACCTTGTTGCCCGTAATCTTTTTGCTGATGTTGTTTTCGGGCGGCACGGAACGGAAGTCGCCGAAGTCGGGGAGTTTCGGGTCGGCGATGGTGCCCGGCGTACCGTCACCGCGGATGTTGATGGAAAGCGTAAGCGCTTCGCCCACCTTGAGGTTTGTGCGGTCGAATTCGGCGGAGAACTTGTAGTCGCCCACCATACCCGAGAAGTTTGCGGGCTTGCCTTCGGCAGGGAGCGGCTTCACAGTGATATTAATAATGGGAGAGGTCGCCTCGGCCTCGATGGATTCCTGCTTGACGGTGCGGCTCGAGAACGACATGCCGCCCATCTGTTTCTTTTCTTCGACGATTTTCGGCTCGCCGCGCTTGGTATACTTGAACTTGAACGGCGGAATCTGCAGGTTACCGCTCTTGGTGGGGCTGAGCCAGGCGAACTTGGCGCTTGCCTGCATCTCGCGGCGGCTGCCTTCGACGGGCTTGAACTCCATGTTGTTCAAGTCGCTGCGGTGGACAATGAAGTCGTTGCCGGTGCTCATGTCGGTGGCCTGGAGGCCGCCTTCGAAATGCTCGTAGGTATGGAAACCGAGGGTGACGTAGAACTGTTCGCCTTCGTAAATCGTCTTCTTGCTTGCGGTAAGGCTCACGGCGAGGGCGTCGTCGGTATAGGCGCGCTGCACGCTCACGGGAATCTTGCCGCTGATATTTTGGACCTGGCCGTCGATTTCCCAGGTAATCTGGCCGGCGTCCATCTGCCCGGTCTTTTTAGGGGCCCTGAGCTTGAAATTGTAGATGCGGGCCTTGTACGACCTTCCGCCGCCGTTGAAAAAGGAGTTGAACATGTCTTCCATGCTGGGGCGCATGACCTGGTCGCTACTGTCGAGCCCGAGGAAGGTAAATCCGTTATGGGTTTCCATCTGCGGGACGCCCCTGTTTTCGGGGAGTTCCTGCAAGGGCATGACCAGTTGTAGACCGAAAGTCTGGCCTGCTTCTACCCGCTCCCGGTCTAGCTGGAGGGAGGGACGGGCGTTCAGGAGGGCAACTAAGGATAAACAGGTCAACAGGATTCGTTTCATGTCCCCAAATTTACCAAAAATGCGGCCTCGCGATTGTTTTGGCAGTGTTAAATATCTGTCATTCTTTTTGGGGAAGGCTGGGCCTTAATTGGCCGAAAAATATAAATATATATCTTTTTTACCCTTGACGCGTTAGTAAAATTTTGTTAATATTGGCGCGCTGATTTAAAAAAGCGATAAAACGACGAAAAATAAGGATAAAAGGAGTCACATGTACTGCATTCTCGCCGCCCTGCTGGTCAAGAGCTTCAAGAAGTACGCCAAGCGCGCCTAATCGCCGCCCGCGCAATTTTAAAAAACTCTCTCTCTAGTAATTAACCGGTCTAGCTTTATAAGCGGACCGGTGTTTTTTTTGAAAGAAGAGAGGGGGAATGGGCGTTTTTTAGGTAAAGGGCTCAGTCAAAATTCAGGCTTCGTCTGTACGGGGTGAAGCCTGCGTTCTTGATGAATTCTTCCGCGGCCTCGATGGTCGTGAGCCCGTGATTCTGTAATACGTTCTCTTCGATGACGATGCTGTTGATGTCGTCGGCACCGCAGTGCAGTCCGAGTTCGCCGAGCGAGAGTCCCATCCCGAGTAGCGATACTTCGATATGCGGGATGTTGTCGAGGTACAGGCGGGAAAGCGCCAAAAGCTTGAGATATTCGTCGCCGCGTACGTGCCGGATGGGGAACTTGTCCGTTTGCGGCTGGAACGTCCATACCACGAAACTCTTGAATCCCTGGGCGATATCCTGCGTGGCACGCACGTATTCGAGGTGCTCGACGATTTCTTCGGGCGTCTCGACGCTGCCGAAAACGATGTTCGCGCTGCCGGGGAGTCCCTTCTTGTGGCAGGCGGCGAGCGTGTCGCACCACTGCTGGGCGGGGAGCTTTTTGGGCGACAGCAGTTGCCGCATGCGGTCGGAGAGGATTTCGGCGCCGGCGCCCGGCACGGACGTTAGTCCGGCTTCCTTTAAAATGTCGAGCAGTTCGTCTAAGGTAATCTTGTTGAATTCCGCGATGCGCACGAGTTCCACCGGCGAAAATCCGCGCACCTTCACGCCCATTTCGTGGGTGAGCATCTTGAGCACGTCGGTGTAGTAGCTGAGCGGGATATCCTTGTTGACTCCGCCCTGCAAAAAAATCTGGTCGGCGCCTTTCGCCTTGGCCTCGATTGTTTTCTGGCGGATTTCGTCTAAAGTAAGTACGTAGGCTTCGGGACTCTTTGCGGGGCGGCAGAAACTGCAAAAACTACAGGTGATTTCGCAGACGTTCGTATAGTTCACTATACGGAAGGCGGTGTAGCCCACCTTGTTTTCGGGATGCATGCGCTTGCGCACCTTGTCGGCGGCTTCGGCCACTTCTGTCCATGGGGCGTTCTTCAATATGTCGAGCGCTTCCGCCGTGGTAAGGCGGTTTCCGTCAATCGCTTTTTGCAGAATAGTGTCCATTCTACCCCAAAAATAAGTTTTTTTGGCAGATTTTGTAAACAAATGCCCGTGGACTTATTATCCATGGCTTTTGAATTTGGATGTGAGCGGTGTCACGATGGAGGATATATCTTTATAGTACAAAAAGAGGATGTTTGGTATGAAACGAATACTGTATACTGGTATGTCTTTTGGCCTTGCAATGGCCATTTCGGCAAGTGCATTCACCCTGAACGGAAAAGTGACCGATGAAAAGGGCGCTGCAGTGAGCGGCGCCTCGGTGGCGTTGGTCCAGAAAGGGCTCCAGACAAAGACCGATGCGTCGGGCGCCTTTACATTCCATCAGGATGATCCCGTTACCCCGGGCGATTCCCTTGGCCAGGGCGAACCGTGCGTTGCTGGCACTCCGGGTTGCGAGGGCGGTTCGGAAGCCATTGCTCTGCAGCGTTCTTCGTTGGGTTACCTCTCCGTGAACGGCGGGGTGCTCTCGTTCTCGCAGGGCTCAAGCGCCCCGGTGCAGGTGCAGATTTTCGACATGGTCGGTAACCGATTGCTCAGCGAAACCCTCTATGGTTCCGGCACGGTCGACATGAATGCCTCTGTCCGCGCGAAGGGTGTGTATTTTGCCCGCGTAAGCGTAGGCAGCGCCCAACAGACGTTCAAGTTCACGGCCGACGGCAGCTTTAATGCGGCATTCGGCAAAACGAATAGCGCCAAGGCGCTCCTCAAGGTGGGTGACAGCGATAACCTGCAGGTTGTTGCCGACGGCTTCGACACGCTCACGGTCAAGCTCAACAATCTCGACACGACTCTTGCGCTCACGCTCAAGAAGAAAACGCCTCCGCAGCCGCAGTACGAATACGGCTGGGGCTTAAAGAACGATCCGGTGCCTACGCGCGGTTGCGGCAAGGACACCAAGCTCGACTACAAGTACCGCGGCGACAAGCCCTACATCGAGTTCAAGTGGAGCAAGGGAACGCGTACCGTGCGTATCGATATCCCCAAGAGCTACGACAAGAACAAACCGTACAAGCTCATCTTTGGCATGCAGTGCATGGGTGGCTGGGCCGGCGGTGTGCAGGATGAAGGCTACTATGGCCTCAAACAGTTTGACAAGGACGAGTCCGTCATCTTCGTCGCTCCCGAGGGCAACGGTAACCAGGCGCCGTGGGCACAGGATGACTACCTGCTGTTCGACGAACTCCTCGCCATGCTCGAAGGCAACTTCTGCATCGATTCCAGCCGCGTGTTCTCTACAGGCTTCAGCTACGGCTCCATGTTCAGCAACGGTCTTTCTTGGAACCATCAGGACGTATTGCGCGCCGTGGCTGTGTACGAAACCGCCGAACGCAACATCTGGTTGCCGCAGCGCCAGAACAAGGGCATCGGCTGGATGGGCGTTCTCGGCCTCGATGACAACCTCTGTACTCCCGAAATGGGCCGCGCCGCACGCGACATCATCTTGACGCTCAACTCCGAAGGCGGCAAGGCTAAGAACGAACGTGCCGAAGAGGCTCAGCGCAATGCGGCCCACAAGTGCTACGACTACACCACGGTCGAGGAACGTTTCCCGGTCCGCTGGTGCACGCAGAGCGGCGGCCACATCTGGGACCACAAGGATCCTGGCCAGCAGCAGTCTTGGGTTCCGCAGACCACCTGGGATTTCTTCAGCAAGTTCTAAAAACTAAAATCCACACCTCAAAAAACTCCCCGGAACAATCCGGGGAGTTTCTGATATGGCTACTATTTTCGTGAAGCTGTTATAAGCGGATGAGCGGAGCGACGATGCTCGTCGCCTTGAACACGATATTGTTCTTGCTGTCCTTGATGATGACAGCGATGCTCTTGATGCCCCTATTCACGGATTGCTCGGGCAAAACCATATAGCCCTGGTCATTGGCATTTACCTTGACCGTGGCAATCTTTTTCTGTGACGAGAAATGACCCAACATATTCTTTACGCTCTCGATCCATACGGTATAGGTCTCGGGTTTATTTGTGGCGTTCAACCAGGACACCTTGATTTCAAAGGGCTCTGTGCAGGGGGTGTTTTTCAAGTTGTAATCCTTGAATTCGTTAATGCCCCTGTTCACCCTGGTGATATTCACGCCATCGCTTTCGCGGAAGATGTCGGCACGGATATTCTTCCCGTCAACGAGAATCTTGAAGTATTCGCAGTGAATGGTGTCGGTCTCCTTACCGGAAGCGTTCTGCCCCAGTTCAAAATAGGTAATCGGCTTGTAAGGAGTTTCCCGTTCGAAGGAGTATTTTTTAGTCCTTGTTACGCCATCGCCCTGGTAGGTGAGCGTTATTTCGACGCGCTTGTCCTTGTCACTTCCCGTTTCTCCGAAGATGAAGGTGGGGCGCGGGCAAGAAACCTTTGCGGTAAAGGTATACCATACGCCGACCTTGACGCCTTCAAGTTCAGAGACGTTAATCTTGAAAATCCGGGAATTGGGCGTGATCTTGTCGAACATGATCTTGGCTTCCCAAATCTGGTCGGGTGCATTTTCGCCGAAGACCATTGTTCCTTGGGCATGCCAGAAAAGGTGCTTGCAGTGACCGAATCGATCTGCATCGAAGGCGATGAACGGATCTGGCTGTTTTTCAAAAGGCTTTTCTACGTAATAAGCAGGAGCCGTTTCAAAGAAGTCCTTTTCGCTGAGAATCCCGGCATTCGTCTTTTTGGGGGCCTTGATCCAGCAACCGGTCGGGTCCTTCTTGAGAACGGTCGCGTTTGCGAAGGAAATCACCTTTTTCGAAACCGAGATGATTACGTTGTTTTTCTCTTTCTTCAGCGAAGCTTTCTTGGCAACGTTGAAGGTGAAACGCCATATCCGGTCTGTTTTCGTCTCAATACCGGTCAAGACAAACGGGTCGCATTCGTTCACAAGATTGGTGTTCAGGGTCTTGACGATGGGGTCCTTGATGATGGAGTTGAGCTCGTCCAGGATTTTCTGGGTGTCCTGGTAGCATTGGCGGAAGTAGTCCTTTCGATGGTCCTTTGAATCTTCTTTCTCAAACGCACTCTTGATGGTTGAGTCGTAATTGAAGTAGGCAATCATCTGGTCCGGCTGGCACATCCAGGTATGGAAAAGGATGTCCTTGTAGAACGTGTTCTGGTCGAATGCGGGATCGTGGTACTTCCTGTAATACTGGCAAGAGTAGAAGGGCATAATGCCGTTCGGGTTGTTGCTCTTGTCGGCGCGGATGCGGTTGATTTCGTCCCTGAAGAAGGCAAATGCAGACTTGTCTTCAATATAGCAGCGGTAGTCGTCAAGATTGAACTTGCAATGACCATAGGGTATAGAGCCGCCGTATAGGGAGGCGCTGGAACTCATGGTCTTGGGAAGGCTGATGCTTCCGCCCAAGGAAGGTTCGAGGTAAAGTCCGTATGCTCCGTAGTGGGTGTGGCCCTTGGCGGAGGCCTGCGCGTAGGTGCTGTACTTGACCTTGGGATTGATTTTGGTGAAGATGTCCATGACGAACGTCTGCTGGAGTTCTGCGATATATTCCGTCATGACGCAGTCCCAGATATTGAGCTGGCGGCGTGTGGCGTAATTTTGAGCAAGCCAGTATCCGAAATTCGGCCTTTGTGCCGGTTGCTGTCTCCAGAAGGCTTGGTTGACCATGGACAGGTAGAAGTCATCTTGGCCAGCCGGTTCCTTGTACGGGGGGAAACCCCTGGAAACGAGCTTGGGCAGGATTTCTTTCTGGAAACGTTCGGTTTCGCAGATGGCGTTCCACATCTTCTGATTGTCGATGACACCGTTGGTCTTGTTCAGGCTGATGTTGAAGAGGTTCGGAGCATAGGTCCGCGGCTCGTAACGGTGGTTGATGCGGTTATGGGCCCTCAGGAACCATCCCGTATTGCAAATCCTTTCCAGGTCAGAGTAGACGTAATCAATGTTGACACCGTAACGCTGGACTTCGGTAAAGATGTCTTTTAGGAGGGCTTGCAGGGCGAGGCATCCCGACGTCGGACGACTGTCGTTCTTGTCATCGGGGTCACCGAGGTTCAAATAGTCGGAGAGGAGCATCTTGGCGCGCTTCGTGCGCAGCCGGAGCGAAACGAGGTACTTGACAAAGCTGTAATCGCCTTTCTCCTTGAGGAATTTTACGAGATCGCTATCGAGTTCCCTGCCCAGGACCACCTTGGGATGGTTGTAGTGGATGGGAGAATCGAAGAACAGGTATCCTTCTCCGCTAAACTGGTCCTTTGTCGACTGGTCCGCGGGACCGGAATAGACCATGGAATAGAGGTAGTCGCGAGTCAGTCGCGTGTCCTTGCTCTCGAAATCGGTATCCTTCGTTTCTGCAGATGCGGAAACGAAAGTGAGTTCCTGCCCTTCGAGGATGGCGCCTCCGATCAGGGAACGCACCATGCCGTCAATGGAAATGCTCTTCTTGCCCGTGGGCTGTGCGAGAAGCCCTCTCACGACTTGGTCAATGGCGTATTCGGTTGTCGTGGAGATGAAGGAAGAAAGGCTGTTGTAAATCTGGCCGATAGAGAAGTTGTCGTACAGGCCCTGGTAAGTGAGGTGCTTTCTGGGGTGGGCGATGTTCTTTTCGACGTACTCGTCTTTAACGAGGTCGTTTGTCCTCCAGACGAACGAGTAGAACTGCTTGTCGTTCTTGACGTAAACGGGGACCTTGATGGCCGCTTCGTATATCTTGAGGTTCAGCAGGGGAAGCTTGATTTTCTTGAACATCTTTTCAAGAATGTTGGCGATGTTCCCGGGGTTCTTCTTGGCAAGGGCTGTTTGCAAGTAGGTGACGGCTGGCTTGAGGAATTTGGGCTGCTCCAGCGGGAGGAATAGGGCCGGATGTGTCTGGACGTCTTCTCCGTTGGACTTGATTTTGGTGGCCGGCTTTTTCCACAGGTAGATGCCGGCGATCGTCTTTTTGCCGAGATGGACTTCGCCAAGCATGATCTTGGAATTGCCCAGCTTGTCGCCTACGGTGAGGGCTTCTGCCGCGGGTTCCAAATAGAAGTAGGGCTTGTCCTGCGGGAAGGTGTAGGGCGTGACGGTGGGGGTCGTCGTGCTCGAAACAAACAGGTAGACTTTTTTGTCTTTCCTTCCCATGAAGGTTCCCGGGGGAATGATGAATTCGACGGTACCGTTGGAATTGGCTAGGGCCGAAATGCGAAGGACGGACTGCATGAACAGAGTGTTCGATCCGAGGAACGGATCTGCGCAGTCTTGGATGTTTGTCGCTGCACCGGTGAGTTCTTCTTCGGCGGCGTTCTTGGAATAGCCGTATTTAATCAGTTCGGCGCGAAGTTCTTCCTTGAGGGCGTTTGCATCGCCTGCATCGGGGATGTCCCTTACGGAAATGCTGGCGAGAATGCGGTTGGATTCTTTCTCGAGTGTTGCCGGGGTTGCTGCGACGTTAGAAATAACGACTTTATGGATGTCGGGGGTGATTTCAAAAGAATAAATGTTCGACTTGTAGACGTTTGCTCTTGCTGCATAGACCATGCCGCTACTCGACAAGAGAACCTTGGTTCTGGACTTTGAAATGGCCAAGGGTTCCTGCTTGATGGACTTGATATCGTTGAAAAGGGTGATCTTGGCGGGGGTCTTTAGCAAGTTGCTAACTGTGATTGTCTTTTTCTTCTTTGTTACGGAATTCATATAATTTCCTTTGTTTGAGGGGTATTTGTTAATATAAAATACAAGTTTCGTTAAAATACAACGTTGTATGTACAATTTTGTTTACGATTTGACGTCTAAATTAACGAAATATGACTTTGTTTGTGATTATAATGTGGATGGAATGGGGAAAACTCTATATGGAGGTGGGGAACTTGGTTTGACGGTAGGGAATGTGCCTGGAGCGCGAAAAAGCCGTTTTTGGAACGTTTTTGGCGTGTTTTGGGCTTTGCCCGGTAATGCCCTAAACGGGACGATTTACCCCCTTTCCGCCCTTTTTCTAAATTTGGGCACATGGAATTCAAGCGTTTTGAAGCTCTGATTGAGATGTTCCCGCAGGTGCAGATTTTCAGCACCGAAGGCGAGGACTTGGATAGGGTCATTACTCATTTTTTGAACCAGCGGAAGAATGTTTCCACGATGTCGGAAGCGATGCAGCGGAAAATCCAGCATGCTCTGGCACCGTTTTTCCAGCAGCGGTTTATCAGCCTGCACGATGAGGAGGCCCCGCTGGTGCGGCACTTGCTTTTGAAAAAGAAGTTCTTCTTGCAGACGGACCGCTATATCGACGATATGGCGTGGCCGGAGACCGACCCCGAGAAATTGGACGAAGCCCTTTCGATAGCGGAACTTTCGCCGGAAATTCTCGACCGCAAACTGCTGAGCCTTTCGAACGGCGAACTGCGCCGTGTATTGCTTGCGCGCATGTGGATGGAGCGGCCGGAGTGGGTTTATTTCAATGACTTGTTTGGCGGGCTCGATCCGGAATACCGCAGCCACCTCGCGTCTAGCGTGGTCGACTTGTCGAAACGCCCGGGCCTGAATGTGGCGGTGCGCCTTGCCCGCGAAGACGAACTGCTGCCGGAAATCCCTGCGTTCGTGTATGCGAACAAGACGTTCACGCAATATGCGGGAGCGCTCCCGAGTGCTGCCGCGAAGCCCAAGTACACGAAGGCCGAGCTGAAGGATTATGAGATTGTGGATCTTAGACGAGAGACGAGAGACGAGAGACGAGAGATTGTCATTGCGAGGACCGTAGGGACGAAGCAATCGCCGCTGGCGTCTGCGGGCAAAATCCTCTTTGACCTCAAAAACGTCAACGTCCAATTCGGTGATACGGTGGTGCTCAAGAACCTCAACTGGACTGTGCGCAAGGGCGAACACTGGGCGGTGATGGGCGAGAACGGTGCCGGCAAGAGTACTCTCCTCGGGATGCTCACGGCCGACCATCCGCAAATCTACAAGAACGATATTACGCTTTTGGGCGAACGTCCTGGCCATGGCCTCAACATCTGGGACCACAAGGCGAAACTCGGATTTTTCTCTCCGGAACTGGCGCTCCAGTACCGCGAAGACTTGGACCTTTCCGAAGTGCTGTGCACGGGCTTCACCGCGAACCTTTGCAAGGCGGACAATACCACTTGGGAAGAACGTGCGAAGGCGAAGGAATGGCTCGAATACCTGGGCTTTGATGATATCCATGCACGGTTCCGCAGCCTTTCTCCGATAGACAAGCGTGTGGTGCTGATGGCGCGTGCCGCGATTCGCCCGCCCGAGGTGTTGTTGCTTGACGAACCGACCCAAGGATTGCAGGGCAGCTACCGCGAAAAGATTTTCAACCTGCTGCAACTGCTTTCGACAGAGACGACGATTATCTTGGTGAGCCACTACGAAGAGGAATGGCCCCCTTGTATGACGCACCTGTTGCGGATGCCGAAATTTTCAGGCTAGAATAGCTCAAGTTTCTATTCCATTTTGGATTAAAAATGCTTTGCCAAAAAACGTACGCCTGCGTACGTTCCTGTAGTATTTGATGTATTTTATGTTTAATCAACTTTATGTTGGTTGTAAAAAATAAAATAAACTACAAATCAACCAGGAGTGCGTTATGGCAAAAAAAGTACTGCTTCTCTGTGGAGATTTTACCGAGGATTATGAAACCATGGTCCCGTTCCAATCGATGTCCATGCTGGGTTATCAGGTAGACGCGGTGTGCCCCGACAAGAAGGCTGGCGAAACGGTCGCTACGGCAGTTCATGATTTTCTGGGCGAACAGACCTATGCTGAATCCCGCGGACATAACTTTGCACTCACGGCTGATTTCGATGCGGTGAAGGTAAAGGATTACGAAGGCCTGTTCATTACCGGTGGCCGCGCTCCGGAATACATTCGTCTCAACGAACGCGTACTCAAGATCGTGAAGGAATTCTTCAAGGCGAAGAAACCCGTGGCAGCGATTTGTCATGGCCCGCAGGTGCTTGCGGCTGCTGGCGTGTTGAAGGGCTACAAGGCAACGGCTTACCCTGCTGTCGGTCCGGACATCACTCTTGCCGGCGGCAAGTATGTGGCCGTGAACGTAGACGAAGCTGTCGTGGACCGCAACCTGGTTACTGCTCCGGCATGGCCTGGCGATACGGCGATTGTTCGCGAATTCGTGAAGCTCATGGGCGCTAAAATCAAGATTTGATTTTTGGTGTTCTCCGAGGAATCAATTTCTTTAAAAGACATATACGAACGGTGTATGTCTTTTTCTCTTGCAAAAAAGTCTAAATTTTCCCCGAGAAAAATAAACCCATATTTCAAAGCGAGCTTGCGAGCGACCTCTTAGCTCAAAGGCGCGCCGCGCCGACCTATTATGCAACTGAATGAACAAAATATTTTAAGTGCCTTGCGGGCGGTCCAGGATCCGGACCTCCACAAAAATATCGTGGAGCTGAACTTTGTCCAGAACTTGAAGATTGACGGTGACAAGGTGAGTTTTGACCTTCGCCTTACGACTCCCGCCTGTCCGATCCGCGACCAGTTCAAGGATCAGTGCATCTCGATTGTCAAGTCGCTTGGTGCAAGCGAGGTGGACGTGACGTTTACCGCCCAGGGTCGCGTGGAAGGCTCCAATACGGCGGCTCAGGCTCCGAAGGTTTCTTACATCGGCGAAGTGGCGCATGTGGTGGCGGTTGCCAGCGGCAAGGGCGGCGTGGGAAAATCGACCGTGACGGCGAATCTCGCGATGGCGCTTAGCCTTTCTGGTGCACGGGTGGGCATCCTTGACGCCGACATCTACGGCCCGAGCATGGGCCTCATGTTCGGGATCGATAAGGCTCCCGAGGTCTTTGACGACAATACGATTGCGCCTGTCGAAGCGAAGGGCGGCATCAGCATCGTCAGCATGTGCATGTTCGCCGACTCCGACAAGGCGACCATCTGGCGTGGACCGATGGTCTCGCAGATGATCCAGCACTTTATCCACCACGTGCGGTGGGGCAAGCTCGACTACCTCCTGGTGGACTTCCCTCCAGGAACGGGCGATATCCAGCTTACGCTCACGCAGAACTGCCCGATGGCCGGTGCCGTCGTGGTGACGACCCCGCAAGAGGTGGCGCTCGCCGACTGCCGCAAGGGACTTGCGATGTTCGACTCCGTGGGCGTTCCCGTGGTGGGCGTCGTCGAGAACATGAGTTATTTCATCTGCGACCAGTGCGGCAAGCACCACAACATCTTCCGTGAAGGCGGTGGAGAACGCATCGCCAAGAGCTGGGGCGTGCCGCTCATCGCGAAGGTGCCGCTCGAACCCGCGGTGGCGGGCTGCGGTGACGAAGGAACCCCCGCGGTGCTCCGTTACCCGAACTCCGAGTCGGCGAAGGCGTTTATGCAGGCGGCGGACGCCACGGTGCGTACGCTTTCGATGTTTGCCACCGAGGGGGACGGCGTGCTCAAGAATTTCAATTACGGATTTGAAGAACTTCCGGTGGAGGACGTATGATTCAGCCCAAGAAAGTTTTCAGGACGCAAGACGGAAAACTCGGCTTCGAGTGGAACGATGGTTCCCGAGGGGCGTGCGAAATCCGCGATCTTCGGTTGGCATGCCCCTGTGCGTTGTGCGTCGATGAACATACCGGCGAAAAAATTCTTGACGACGTAACGGTTCCGTATGACATAAAACTTCTCAAAGTGCAGTCGATAGGTCGTTATGCGGCAGGGCTTACCTTTAGCGATGGTCACAACTCGGGAATTTACCCTTACGACAAATTGTATAGTTTGACGAAACGGAAGTAAAAAACCATATTTGTTTGACCGAAGTTTTTTACTAGGTGGATTGATAGGTGTAAAGGTTATGAGTGATTTTAACGAAGCGCTTTATTTTCGCGACTTGAATCGATATCCAACGCTGTCTCCGCAAGAGGAGTCGGCGCTACTTACGATAATCAAGAACGGCGAAACCGAAGAAATTCGAAAGTCCGCTCTCCAACGCCTTATCCGCGGAAACCTCCGTTTCGTGGTGAGTGTCGCCCGTAAGTATCAAGGCCGCGGTTTGGCGCTGCTTGACTTGATTAACGAAGGTAACCTTGGCCTGTTTAAGGCGGCCAAGCGTTTCGATATGGACAAGGATGTGAAGTTCATCAGCTACGCAGTCTGGTGGATTCGCCAGTCCATCCAGAAGGCCTTGTTTGAACAAGTGGGGGCGGTCCGAATTCCGCCTAACAAGCTCGCCCTGGTAAACCGCTTCAAGCGCGCCCTGATGTTGAACGGCGGTGACTACGACAAGACGATCTCGATGGAGGAGTTCGCTCCTTACGAAAGGGATATCGTGGAAGTGATGGAAAAGATTGTCGACATCTCCCTCGACGCCCCGATTGGCGATGATGCCGGTTCGTCGGCCGATTCCGTGAGCACCCTTATGGATGTTCTCGGTTCCGATGGAAACCAGGATGACGACATGGAAAAGGAAGAACGCAAGAAGCTCATTCAAGAAACGCTTGCTTCGCTCCCGCGCCGTGAAGAAGAAATCCTGCGCATGTTCTACGGCCTCGATACCGTGGAAGACACGACCCTCAAGGATATTGGCGAAGATTTGCGCCTGAGCCGTGAACGCGTTCGCCAGATTAAGAACAAGACCTTGCGCCGCTTGCAGAAGAGCAAGGAACATAAAGAAAAACTCGCCGACTTTTTGGAGCTCTAATGGCTACTTCGACGGCTGTTGCGAGAAAGGCTGCGTACCTGTTTCTCACACTATGTGTAGGCGCATTGCTTGCGTTTGGCGCTTTCCGCCTTTACGAAGAATTCGGCCCGTCCAAGATTTCTGTTGAAGCCGTGCCGTTCGGCCTCCCGGCCGGGACGTCTGTGGCTCGCGGTGATGTTCCCGACTTGCAAACCGGGGTGTCCGGTCTGCCGGTACAGACGCAGGCCGAACTGCGGCGTGCCGTTGAACTTTTCCGCGGTGGCAATATGCATGCCGCGTTCGAAATTCTCGAAGCGGTCGTGCAGATTTATCCGGATCTTTTGTGGGCTATCTGGAACGAAGAAAATACTTTGTTCGAAATGGACTCCGTCACCGAGCCTTCTCGTGAACGCATGAAATTGCTGGATGCGAAGCTCCAGGCGCTTTTCCCCAACACGGGACTTTCGTCTTACCTGGATAGCCGCAAGGCCTTCTTGGTGGGGAATTCTTCGCTCGCTTTGCAACTGGCGCGCGTGGCTGCCGAAAAGGCTCCGTCGCTTTACGAGGCTCGCCTCTGGTACGCACGCCTGTTGAAAGAAGACGGCCACTTGGTGCAGGCCGGTAACGAATGCCGTGCCGCCATTAGCCTGTCGTCGGGCGCCGATCCGCGGACCTATGTTTTGATGGCGAACATCTACCACGATCAGGGCCAGCTCGACAGCTGTGCCGCTCTTGTGGAATACGCCTTGTCGCAGTTCCCTGCCGATGTGGAGCTGCTTGTGTTGCAAGGTTACTTGATGGAATACCAGGGCCGCTTTGAAGTGGCCGAAAAACTTTATCATCGCATCTTGGCGTTCCGCCCGGATTTCGTGAAGGCTTCCGTTGCCTTGTCTACCTTGGGAGAAAAGTCTCCTCCGGGTACAGGGACGGGTGTTGCCCTTTCTCCTAAGGACCGTGCCCAGGTCGCTTGCGATATTCTGGAACCGCTTGTCGAAAAATATCCGGAGAACCTTCCGCTGCGCGAAGCCCTCGGGCTCGCCTTCCTCAAGGGAAGGGAATTTGACCGCGCCCGCACGCAGTTCCGTGAAATCCTGAATCGCGATCCGGAATATCCCGATATCCAGCAACGCATCCAGGAAGCGAACGTGACGAAGCCCGCGCCTGTGGTGAACAAAACGGGCTTGGCGGAACATCTGAGCCGCGCCGTTGATAGCCTTCGCGGGACGATGGCTCCGTCGACCAAGCACGATTTTACGACGATGCTCGGGCATTACCTTGTCCGCTATGGCGCGACGCCTGGGGAATTCTTCAAGAAGTATGCCATCGGGAATTTCAGGCCGGTCAGGGCCAACGTATGGCAGGAATCTTTCTACGAAGCGCCCTACAGGCATACGTACACGATTGTCTTTGACTCGCTGAACCATTTCCGCGAAGTCCATGTGGCGGTTTACGACTCTTCGTCGGGAGGCAATCACCTCGGGGTCGCTCCGGAAGTCTTTACGCGCTTGCTTAGGCAGAATTCCCGTATCTCGGGTATTGGCAACAGCACGGGCGAAACGGACTGCGGTGATGGAGTCGTCATCGATGCCGCCGTGTGGGAAACGCAGGACAACTTCGAAATCCTTGCGCGGTTTATTGGAACGCCGGCCGAAGTCCGTATGGTGCGTTTCGACAAGACGGCCCTTCCTCCGGGTCTCAAGCTCTGCGATTATACCCGGTACCTGAAGGAATTTTAGGTATATCTCTCGCCTTACTTTTTTGTATCTTTACTTCCATGTTCCGTATCCGCTACATGGCACTTTTGGCGCTGGCCTTCGTTTTCGAAGGCTGCACGTGCTGTGCCTACCTGAACCACATGTTCAATGCGGAACGCCTGTACGACGAGGCCACCGAAATGCGTACGGCCCGCCTGGACAGCATTCCTGACGAGACAGAAAGTTACCCGTCGTCGGAAGAACGCCTAAAATACGACAAGGTTATCGAGAAGGGTTCCCGTGTGCTGGAACGCTTCCCCAAGAACAAGAAGCGTACGGCCGAAGCCGTGTTCCTGATTGGCGAATCTTTCCGCCATAAGGGCGAATGGGGCAAGGCCATTATCAAGTACGACGAATACGAACGTTATTTTGCCGATTACGATTCCATGCGTGCGGTCGAATACCAGCGCGCCTATTGCCTTTACAGGAACAACGAATTCAATATCAGCCGTTTCGCTTTGGAACCGGTCATATCGGACAAGGCCCACCCGTATTATTTCCAGGGTCTGAACCTCCTTTCGCTGCTGGATGAAAAGTCGGAATTCCCGGACCAGGCTATTGCGGCCCTCGAGGCGGTGCTCGCCGATACGTCGGGAACGCCCTTCATGCGCGGCAAGGCGCATTTCCGCTTGGCGGGGCTCTACTTCAAGAAAGAAAATTGGGACAAGGCGCGCGAGCATTACAAGGCCAAGGAAATCGACCTTTTGAACGTGCGTGAACGCCAGACGGCGGGCGAACAGGCTGCCGAATGCCTTGCGAACAAGAAGGAATACCTGAAGGCGGCCGACGAATATAAGGCCTTGTACAAGGTGCCGGACTACGAAAACAGGCAGCCGTTCTACCTGGTGCGCATCGGTGAAATCATGTTTGCCGCGGAACGCAATGCCGACGCCTTTGTCGTGCTGCAGAAGGTGAATTCGGAATACCCCCGTACCGAGTTTGCCTGCCGTAGCTACTATAACCTCGGCAACTACGAGCAGACCAAGACGATGAACTATGAGCAGGCCATCGTGTACTACGATAGCAGCTTTATTTCGAGGACGATTAGCGAATATGGCCGGAAGAGTAGGGAACTTCGCGATGCGTTGAAGCGCCTCCTTGCCCTGCGCAAGCTGAATGACGATGACCTCAAGAAGGACGACATCCCGAATGTCAAGAACTTCTTCAGTAACGAATTCCAGATTGCGGAACTGTTCCTGTTCAAGCTGTCCGAAGTGGATAGCGCGGTGAAGCGCCTGGATGCGATTATCGAAAAGGATTCCGCGGATACGGCGAAGGTGATGCGCGCAACGTATGCCCGTGCGTTCATTTACGACGAATTCAAGGGCGATGAAGACAAGGCCGAAGAACTTTACAAGGAAATCATCGAGAAGTACCCCAATACCGAGTATGCAAAGCAGGCCCAGGCGAACTTGGGAATGCGCGTGACGGCGAAGACTCCCGAGGACTTGGCGAAGGAACGGTACTTGCATGCGGAAAGCTTGTGGACTGTTGCGTCCGAAATCCCGCTGGACCAGATGGAAATGGTGGATTCGGCGTATGCGGTTGCGTTCTCTGCTTTTGACAGCGTCTATCAGGAGTTCCCGAATACGGAAACGGGAGCGCAGGCGCTTTATATGAAGGCCATGTATTTCCAGATGAGCCCGGAAAGGCTTGACAGTGCAATCATGGTCTATAAGGAATTGTCTTCCAAGTATCCTGGCACTCCGTGGGGGCGTCAGGCAGCCTTGCTTACAAACCAGCGCCGTGGAGGCGATGATTCGGATGCCATGCTGGAACGCCTGCGCAAGCGTGTCAAGCAGAGCGAAGAGCATATTGACCAGCTTTCGAAGCAGTATTACGAAAGCATGAGCAAGCCTCCTGAAGAAAAGAAGGCCGAAGTCAAGAGCAAGGAAGACGAAGTCCTTGAAAATACGTACAATAGCATGTATGATTTCGAATAGCCCGTTAAAGCTCCTTGTCGGTTTATTGGCTGCCCTGTTGGTGGTGAGCCTGGCTGGGTGTGCGGGGGCTTCGAGCATTAGCGCCCGTAAGGGCTTTGTCCGCGATCCGGCGAAGCACTACGCTTCTTCGGAAAAAGCCGAAGTCGGTATGAAGATTTCGGGCCAGGCGAGCTATTATGGCCCCGGTTTTGACGGCAAGAAAACGGCGAGCGGGGAGATTTTTGACCAAGACGATATGACGTGCGCCCACAAGAGTTTGCCTTTCGGTACAAAGCTCAAGGTCGTGCGTGTCGATAACGGAAAGAGCGTCGTCGTACGCGTCAATGACCGTGGCCCCTATGTGGATGGCCGAATCCTGGACTTGAGTGCAGCTGCCGGCAAGAAGATCGGCCTGGATAAGGTCGGGCACGCCGAAGTCGTTGCGACCGTTATTGAATAAATTTTTTGAAAATAACGTAAAATGTCATTTTCTGACATCTTGCGAATCTATATTTTGCCCCGAGGAAAGGCGCTTGGACGTTTGTGCGCCTTTCTTGGAAAAAGAGGTAAAATATGAAGCAGAAGAACAGCGTGCAGAAGGAACCGAGGATATACGAATTTCCGGAAGAGGTTCCGTGGAGCAATGGTTTCTCGGTATTCAAACGCCGCATTGGCGAACAACTGCAGTTGAACGGGCTCGACGAATCGTGCGTTGACGACGAAGACTTATTGCCTTTCTACCGCATGGGAGAAAGCGAGACATACGTCCTTTCGGCTCTTGGTTGCTCTGTCGGGATGTAATATTACTTCGCTTTGTAGCTGACAAAACGGATGTTGCCGCAGTAATCCTTGTGGATTCCGGCGAAATCGAGCCAGGGGTAATTCCCGGCTTCGTTTTTCAGCATTTCGGCCTGTTCGGAACCGATTTCAAGGAAGATGGAGGCGCCAGAGGAGAGTTTCCCTTCGGTTTGCTGTAGCAATTTGCGTACCAGATTGAGGCCGTCCGGGCCGCCGTATAGAGCGAGGGCGGGGTCGAACTTGTCTACTTCGGGCTGGAGCTTCCCTTTTTCCCCGTCGGGGATGTAGGGGAGGTTTGCGACGAGGCAGTCTATCTTCTTGGCATTATCGCCGGTAACTTGGGCGATGATGTCGGCTGTGACGGCGTCAAGCAGGTCTCCCTGGGCGAATTGCAGTTCGCTTTCGAGGCCGTTTTCCTTGGCGTTTTCGCGGGCAAGCGCGAGCGCTTCCGTAGAAATATCGGTGGCGAGGATCTTGGCGCCCGCAATTTCTTTTGCGCTGGCGATGGAAATGGCGCCGGTACCGGTACCGATTTCGACAATGAACGGCTGTTCGATAGTCTTGAGGCTGTCCTTGGCCATATCGACCAGTTCTTCAGTTTCCGGGCGCGGGATTAGGGCGCGCGGGTCGCACTTGATGCAAAAACCGCGGAAACTGGTATTGCCGATGATATGCTGCAGCGGTTCACGGGCGGCACGGCGGGCTACCAGCGGACGGAGCGTATCGAGTTCGGATGGCGTGAGCGGCTTTTCGAAACTCAGGTACAGGTCCATACGGTTTTTCATGCCGAGGCCGTGGCTGATAATATACTGCGCGTCCAGCAACGGGTCGGGAACGCCCTTCTTCTCGAAGAAGACCTTGGTGCGGTTCAGGATTTCAAGAACCGTCATGGGCGCCCTGCTTTCGTTATGCATCGAACTTACCCAGCTTTTCCTGTGCGTTCGCCATCTGGAGACCGCTGATGATTTCGTCAAGTTCGCCGGTAATTACTTTGTCCAGATTGTAGAGCGTCAAGCCAATCCTGTGGTCCGTGACGCGGTTCTGGGGGAAGTTGTACGTCCTGATCTTGGCGGAACGGTCGCCGGTGCCGACGAGGGCCTTGCGGCTGGCCGCTTCTTCCTGTTCCTTTTTCGCGATGAGCGCGTCGAGAATCTTGGAACGCAGCATTTCCATGGCGTGCAGTCTGTTCTGCAGCTGGCTACGTTCGGTCTGGCAGCTCACGACGACGCCGGTCGGGATGTGCGTGAGTCGCACGGCGGAGTCCGTCTTGTTGATGTACTGTCCGCCAGCGCCCGAGGAACGGTAGGTGTCCATATGGATGTCCGCTTCGCGGATTTCCACGTCCACTTCTTCTGCTTCGGGGAGGATAGCGACCGTCGCTGCCGAAGTATGGACTCGTCCCTGAGTTTCGGTTTCGGGCACGCGCTGTACGCGGTGCACACCGCTTTCGAACTTGAGCGTTCCGTACACGCTATCGCCTTCGATGAACACGCGGATTTCCTTGTAACCGCCGACGGTACCTTCGCTTGCATCCTGGATGGTCATCTTCCAGCCCATGCGGTCACAGTAACCGCGGTACATGCGGAAGAGGTCGCCTGCAAAGAGGGCCGATTCGTCACCGCCGGTACCGCCACGGATTTCGAGCGTCGCATTGCGGTAATCCCACGGGTCTTTCGGGACCATCAGGATCTGCAGCTCGTCGGTGAGGGCGGGCAGCTTCTTTTCGATTTCGGAAATTTCTTCCTTGGCCATGGCGACCATCTCGGGGTCGCTGTCGCCGAGGGTTTCCTTGCATTCCTCGAGGTTCTTGGTCACCTGGAGGAATTCGCGTGCCTTGATAACGGCCTTTTCAATACCCTTGTACTGCTTGTGGATCTTGTTGTAACGGGCCTGGTCGGCAAGCACGTCGGGATTCCCGAGTTCCGATTCCAGTTCCTCGTACTTTTCAATCAGTTTTTGAGCTTTTTCTTTCATCGGGATGACAATTTAGAAAAATTTGCACCCCTGGTGGGGGTTATGTCTCGTGACTGCCGTCAATAATCCACTGGCAGAGCGCCGTAATGCTTTCGTAATCGGGGAGATTACGAACAAAGTTTTGCGATTTGCTGCGCTCGATGAAGTTGCTCCAGGCGGTTTCGTTCTTGGCTTCGAGACCGAGGTGCTCTTCGATGGCGCCGCGGGTCCAAACCCAGATGCCCTGGCTGCGCAACTTGGCGTGGATGCTACGGATGGGCTTGTCCGCTTCGGGCATGGCGGCCATCATGGCGTATGCCTTGGAGGCGGGAATATTGCTGTGCTTGTTGACGGGCAGGCCGTTCACGAGCCGCAGGTGGTTATGGAACGCGAGTTCGCGGAAAAGGTTGCGACACATCTTGATATCGGGATCATTCGCTTCCAAAAAGCCGTCGCGGGTGGCCGTGGTAAAGGCGTAGTCGAGGTCGACAATGGAGCGTACCGGCATGTCCATCGCCGAAAGGACCTGCATGCTCTTGCGCGTATTGCTCACACCGCCCTGTCGCACCAGCGCGCACTTGATCAGTGCGAAACTCTGCCCGGTAATCCGTTCGAAAAGGGCGGGCAAGACGCGCCATTCCGTCTTGCCTTCGGTCAGCAACACGTAGTCGGCAAAAAGCAGCTCGTTGCTGTTAGAAAGGCTGAACAGCATCTGCAACTGGCTGGGAGCATCCTGAATCACCTGGTGCACGGCATCTTCCATTCGCTTGCGCATGTAGGTACCGCGTTCCCGGTTCTTGCGGATAAGTAAGGACGTACTTACGTCTTCGCTCGTCACCATCTGGGCGGAGTGCGTCGCGAAAACGACCTGGTAACCTTCGTTCGAAAGGTTCTTCAGGGCGACGCGCACGAGTTCCACGGCCTGCGGGTGCAGGTAGAGTTCCGGGGAATCGATGAGCAAGAGGGTGCGGCTCAGGTAATGGTTGTTGTGGTGCTTCTTGATTTCGGCGAGGTAGCGGATGAGGGCCATCTGGATGGCACGCCTGGAACCCGCGCCCATACGGTTGATATCGCGCTCGAAACCATCGTCTTCGTCGATCACCTTGAGCGTTGCCGTCTTGAGGAATGTTTCCAGCGTCGGTATGGGAATGTCGAGCTCCACGCGGACGCTCGGGAACAGCGGGCGGAGCTTGTCGTTCACTTCGCGGTCAAAACTCTGGATTTCGGCGGCCTGGTTTTCGCCACCGGGGCTCAGCATCTCGCTGAACCGGTTCAAAATCTCGTTGAATTCCCCGCCAAAACGGCGTTCCAGCGGCTTGAAAATCTCGTGCAGCAGCTTGGTGAACGCCTGGTTGCCTTCGAAATCCCAGATGGCGATGGATTCCGGGAACATGCGCTTGAACGCACAGTTGAACTTTTCAGAACAACGTTCCCAGCAGCTCTTTTTGGAGCCCTTGCGGTTAGGCGGGATAAATGCCCAGAATTCGATGTTGTCGGGAACTTCGCCCGGGACGCGCTGCACCTTCTTGATGCGCAGCATGCCGTTTATCAGGAACGGCTGCACCTCTGCGGCCTTTTCTTCGCCCAGGCGGTTCAAGACGTTCTCTGTAATGCCTTCAAAGACGCCCTCGACCTCTACGGGGATGTTTGGGTCGTCGAAAAAGGAGATGTCCAGGGAAAAACGGGAAAGCAACCACCGGATGCCCATCAAGATGTTCGTCTTTCCGGCGTTGTTGTAGCCGATGAGGGCGGTGAACCCACTTAGAGGGAACGTCTGCTTTTGGATGGAACGCAGGTTAGAAATAGTAATTTCTGATAATCTGAGGGCTTGGGGTTGCATAGAACCAATGTATAAAAAATTTTCTGTAGTGGTCGGCTTTTTTTTATATAGTACAAAAATTATATATTCAAAGTGAGCCGGATCATTTCTGGCAAAACGGAAAAGGAGAATGTCTATGAATCGCAAGTTTGGAATGCTCGTGGCTACGGCGGTAGCTTTAGGCCTTTGGGCCTGTGGCGGGCAGGAATCTGCACAGTCCAAGGCGCAGGCTGAAACCCAGGCCAGTGCGGCCCCCAAGGAATCGAAGTCGCTGGTGGTGTATTTCTCGCAGACGGGGGCCACCAAGAAGGTGGCCGGGCTGTTCCAGAAGGCCAAGAAGGCCGATGTTTTTGAACTGACCCTGGCAACGCCCTTTCCGTCCACCTATGACAGTACGATAGCGGTCGTTCGGGAGGCCCGCGAAACCAAAAAATGGCCGGCCCTCGTGAACGCAAAACCGGACCTTGCGAAGTACGATACGGTGTACTTGGGTTATCCGATTATGTTCGGGACCTTCGCTCCGCCCATTTATACCTTCCTTGACTCGGTCGATTTGGGCGGGAAGGTCGTGGTGCCGTTCTGCACTTATGGAAGTGGTGGCCGCAAGGCAAGTGCTGCGGAACTCAAGGAACTGGAACCGAACGCCAACGTGACGCTCGCATACGGAATCTCGAACAAGAGAATCAATGCCGAGAACGGAGTTGAAGTGGCGACGGCAGAGATCGAGACGTTCTTTGAAAACTTGCAGGCGGGCAAGACCGATGAAATGCTTATGGGCGGTTTCTCGGAACAGCGTCCGCTTACGGCAGAAGATTCTGCGGTATTCATGGCTGCGACCAAGGACTACGCTTACCTGGGTCTCAAACCGCTCAGCGTATCGACACAAGTGGTGGCCGGAACAAACTTTCTTTTTACTTGCGAGATGAACGCTTTCGGTGGTCCTGCGGTCCAAACGAACGTGAAGATTTTCCGTCCGCTTCCGGGCAGGGGTGAGCCAGAATTGATAGTTGTAGAAAAGTAAATTGTCAGTTTTAAAAAACAAAAAAAAGACAAATGAAAATTTGGAAGATTCCTGGACGGAAATCTTCCTTTTTTTGTAACAAAAATAAATGTTGTTGCAGTTTTCTCCAATTGCTAAATTCACGGCGCATATTAAAGGAGGAACAAATGAGGGCTACAACTGCACTCAAAATAATGATTATTTCTGGCCTGGTGTCTTTTGCCAGCGCACAAACATGTAGTTTTCCGGGCGGCTTCGTTGACAGGTCTGGAAAACTTCTGATTCTGAATTCCTACAATGATGACGATACGTCTAAGGTTTACATTTCTGACAAAACCGCAAATTGCGCCGGTGACATGACCGGTTTCAATGTTTACGTGGAACGCAATACAGCACTGACCGAAAACTCAACGGTCGTTCTGCCGGTGGGATTTACGCTTGAAAAAAATGATTGCGTGAAATTGTACGACATTGCCAACTTCACTACAGATGAAAATGGCAAGTGGTTTGCTCAGGCCAACAAGGTTACTGAGGTCAGTGCCAACCGCCCCACGCTGGTGAAGGTTGATACTGAAAACAAGAAGTGCCAGGATCTCTATAGACTTGAATTCAAGGCAAAGGGAAAGTTTACGGCAACCCAGCATGCCATTACAAGCCATCTGCTCTTTAATCAGGGTGTTGGTCAAAACGAATGGTCCTTTGAAGGCGTGTATACCTTTACCCGTTGGGAAGATGGTGATGCCGATCTTGGCAAGGTCTATGGCTATGCCGCCAAGAACAAGGGTAAGGTTTCTGCGGGCAAGTTTGTTAAGGCCGCTGCTGGCGCCTATGTCCCGCCCCTGCGTGCCTACTTGAAGTATGTTGGCAACCGTAAGCTTGCCAAGTCTGCTGACGAAGCCGCCATTGAACTTCCGGAGTCTATCGAAGTTCGCCTTATCGATGGCGATGGTGAATTGACCGGCATTGTCCGCATGGATGCCTCTACGGGCGAAATCACGAAGGTCAATCACTGGTTCGACCTGAAGGGCCGCAAGCTCAACGCTAAGCCTGAAAATAAGGGCATGTTTGTCGGCACGAAGGTCATCCAGAAGTAATTATTGGGGGAAATAATGATGAAAAAAGAATATTCTGCTCCGAAAATGGAATTGGTAGATTTTAAGATTCAGAATGCCATTCTGTGTGGAAGTGGTTGCGAAGACGACGTCGATGAAAACAACTGGAATGATGAATTCAGTTTCAATGCCGGTGGCGTCACGAACCACAAGGCCTAAGAGCTTATCCGAAATTCCTTGATTGTTGGGTAAAGTCCCGGAAGCATTCGCTTCCGGGACTTTTATTAATCCGATGTTAAAGCTGTTTAGCGCTAATTCATCTAGCGCTTACTGGCGGGCAGCAAGTTCTTCGGGCGT
>CACXKY010000021.1:33324-34240 GCA_902768325.1 Fibrobacter succinogenes | reverse complement strand
TTCTTCCGGAGTGGGGCCGATGATGGTGCCCGCATCTTCAGGACGGTTCGTGTTGCGGATATTGATAGGAATCTTCTTCGCGCGGCACGGAGCGATGGATTCGTCGTGAAGCACAGAAGCGCCGGAGTAGGCGAGTTCGCGGATTTCGCGGTAGCTCACGTATTCAATCGGCAGCGGATTTTCAACGATGCGCGGGTCTTAGCGAGGATGGCGCCCGTAATGTCGGAGCCGCCACGGCTGAAGGTCTTGACTTCGCCACGGAGGTTTGCACCATAGAAGCCCGGCAGCACGTAAAGCTGGTTCTCGTCAGACAAGGTCTTCGCGATGTCTTCGTAGGTCTTCGGCGTAATGCGGTACTTGTCGTCGAAGGTAATCAGCGGGAAGGTATCGACGAAGTTTGCACCCAAGTACTTGGCCATGAGGCGTGCGCAAAGGAATTCGCCACGGCTCACCAAGAAGTCCGTGCTCACGGATTCGGGGTGGTTCTTCAGCTTGTCCTCGAGGCTGTCGAGATCTTCGGTGAGCTTGTCGCCTAAGCCGAGATCATTGCAGATTTCGTCATAGCGCTGACGGATCAGGTTCCACGGGGTCGAGAAGTCGAGGCCCTTGGAGGCGAGGTCGTAGGTGCTGTAGAGGAGGTCGGTAAGCTTCGTCTCTTTGGGATTGCGCTTGCCGGGGGCGGAAACGACGATGACCTTGCGGTTCTTGTCGGATTCAACGATGGCCTTGATCTTCTTGAACTGGCCGGCATCGGCGACAGAGCTGCCGCCGAACTTGCATACGATTCTTTGACTCATTTTTTCCTTTCGGGCCACCAAACCTCTCAGCTTCGAGCGCAATCGCTTTCCTCGCGACCGTCGTGCCCAAGCCTACCCATCTGGCCAGCCACTTTGATTGATGTGTCTATGTCTGCGAC
>CACXKY010000021.1:0-33292 GCA_902768325.1 Fibrobacter succinogenes | reverse complement strand
GCGGCAAGGTTTTGTAAAAAAAGGAGCGTGCACAAAAAAAATGCAGTAAAGAACGGAACAAAAGCGGACAAAAATCCGTTTAATAAGGTGGAGGCTCCATGAAATCTGCAAAGGAATTGCTCAAGATTGCATCAAAATCCACCATTACCGTCCTGCTGCAGGGCGAATCCGGCACCGGCAAGGAGGTCGCGGCCCGACAGCTGCACCGCGAAAGCGACCGCTGCCGTGGGCCGTTCGTGGCGCTCAACTGCGGGGCCATCGCGAAGAACCTGGCCGAAAGTACGCTGGAGGGCGCCAAGAAGGGCGCCTTCACAGGCGCCACCGCCGACCAGCCCGGGGTCGTGCGGTCGGCCCACGGCGGGACGCTCTTCCTCGACGAAATCGGCGAGATGCCCTTCGACATGCAAAGCAAGCTGTTGCGCATTTTGCAAGAGCGCACCGTGATGCCCATCGGTTCGGCCACCGCCATCCCCGTAGACTTCCGCCTTGTCTGCGCCACCAACAAAGACCTCAAGGAAGAAGTTGCCGAAGGCCGATTCCGCGAAGACCTCTTTTTCCGCCTGAACACCTTCCCCATCCGCCTCACGCCGCTCCGCGAGCGCGACGATTTCGACCAGCTCGCCATGGAATTATGGAACGAAGTCTTCAAGCTTGGCGGCATCGTGCCGCCCGGCACAGGCGACAGCCTCACCTATCCCGAACTCCTGCAACTCCATATGTATCCCTGGCCCGGGAACATCCGCCAGTTGAAAAACGTATTGCAGCGGTTCGCCCTGCTCAGGCCACACGGGATTACGTTAGAAGAAATCCTGAAAGATGAATACGACATCGGCATCTGCCGCGAAAGGCCCGCATCACCGCTGCCCGCAAAACCGGCCTGGGATGTCATCGAAAATACGCTGCACCATTTTGGCGGCAACAAGATGCAGACCGCCCGCGCCCTCGGCATCAGCCGCAGCAACCTCTACCTGCAAATAAAAAAAGCGACGCTGCTTCAATCTTCGCAAGCGTCGCAAACGGCCTAGAAAAATGTTTAGAATCTAAGTCCGAGAGCCAGGTAATGGTTGCCGCCCTCGAAAGCCGGACGCGGTTCGTAGGCGTAGTCAAAGACGATCAAGCCAATGAGCACGCCGAGACCGCAACTGATACCGTTCTCGGTCCCGTTCTGCGTACGCACCGCATAGCCGGCGCGGAACATCAACGCTTCGGCATACGAAAGCTCGCCGCCAAAGAGCCACTGCGGGTCGGTATCGGCACGGCGGTAGGCATCGGCAGAAAGGTGCAACGCCCACTTTTCGCTAAAGGGCACGACGCCCGTCACGCCAGCCTGCAAAGCCATCGGAGCATATTCGTCTTCGTCCTCGTATTCCGTCACGTAACCCGCGTTCGTCAAGGTGGCCGCAAAGGCAAAGTAGCGGTTCACGCGGAACGATCCGCCCACGTTCCCCAAGAAGGCGAACGCCGTCGCATCGTCAATCGTTTGCGAAGCAAAGCGGAAACTGCCCGCCCAGTTGAACACGCGGTCACGGCTACCGAAACCGGCCTGAACGCTCCAGGCGTAGGCGCCGTAATCAGCCGTCTTCATGCCTTCTTCGTCACGGCCTTCGATTTCATCGTATCCGAGAAAATCCACCGTCGCGGCGGCCGCAAAACTCTTGGCCACCGGAAAGGCGAAATAGGCCGACGTGAACTTGTCCAGGGCCGCCCCGTCCATGATAATCTGGTTGATACCGAATTCCGGAATTTCCGCAGTGCTCATGGCGAGCGGATTGCGGGACACTTCAGATGCACGGGCAACATCGGCGACACCGGCTCCAGACATGGCAGCCGTACGCGGCGACACATGCATCGACAGGAACTTCATGGTGGTTCCACCCGGATCCACGTTCCAGTACTCCCCGGCAAAAGCGAGGGATCCTGCAGCGAGGGCGAAAGCGAGAAGTCTCTTGATCATATGGGAATAAGATACAAAAATTACTTCCGCCAGCCTTCCATGATTTTCATGCAGTCGGCCAAAAGTTCGGCGGAACGCACCTTGTCTTCGGTTTCCACATAGCAGCGGAATTCCGGAGCGTTACCGCTCGGGCGCAGGTGTACGATATCGCCGGAATCGAATTCCATACGGTAGCCGTCCGTCTCGTCGATGGCGACAATCTTTCCCTGGAAGGGGGCCGGCATCTTGCCCGAATCATCGGGCTTGGCAAAACGGCTCGGCTTCGCGGTGAGCGCGCCAAAGAGCTTTTCGCCCAATTTCTGTTCACGGATTTCGGCAAGTTTGGCCTTCGAAGTTTCTGTCGGGAATTCCTTGAGGCGGTCGCTGAGCGTAAAGCGCTTCGGGAGTTTCTTGAGCAAGTCGACGACGCACATGCGCTGTTCGCGGACGCTCACCATCACCGCAATCATCGGGAGGAGGGCGTCACGGGTCGGCAGTGCCGGGAGCGTGCGCGTACCGTCTTCGAAGGCGCGCGTGAGGTTCGTCTGCAGCAGGAATCCGCCGTTTGCTTCGTAGCCCGCGACAGAGATGCTCGGGTCGGCTTCGTCGACAAGGCTTTCCATGCCGGCAATCACGTAGGGGCTGCCGATGCGGGTGCGGCAAATCTTCTCGAAGGATTTGGACTTCTCGAGCGACGTGTTGCAACTCACCGGAGTTGCAATGCGCTTGACGCCAAGCGCCTGGGCAGCCAAGATGCCCAGCACGTCGCCACGCAGCCACATGCCTACATCGTCTGCCAAGAGCGGGCGGTCGCTATCGCCGTCCGTACTGAAAATCGCGTCGACGAAATCCTTGTGCGCAAAGTCGCGGGCCAAGTCTTCGTCTTCCTTGCGGATTGCCTCGGTATCGACCGGGATAAACGTTTCACTGCGGGCAAACGGCTTCACCGTCGCACCCAAGCTTTCCAAAACCTTCACCACGATATCGCGGCCCACGGCGGAATGCTGGTACACGCCGATAGTGAGGCCCTGCAAAGCTTTAGTACCGAAGAATTCCGGATAGCGCTTGCAATAATTTTCTTCGGCTTCCTTTTCCACTGCCGGGAGCGCGGGAGCAGATTTCAGCATGCCAGCCGCGTCAAAAATGCTTTCGTCAAAATCCACCGCCTGCGAGACGATTCCCTGTTCATCCTTCTTGGAAATTTCACCCTGCGGGTGGTTGAACTTGATGCCGTTGCGGTCGGCCGGGATATGGCTACCCGTCACCATGATGGTCGGGAGCGCCTTGTCGATGCCGTACAGCGCAATCGCCGGGCTCGGGATGCGGCCACAGTACACGACCTTCCATGCGCTGTCCTCGCCCGCCTTCACGAGCGCCTTCAGAATACGTTCGGTACTCGGGCGCAAGTCGCCCGCAATCGCAATCGTGTGTTCGCACTTGTAGCTGGCTTCGCAGTACTTGATAAAGCAACGCGCATATACGTAGCAAACGCGGTCCGTCATCGCCGTCACCAGGCCGCGAGCACCGCTCGTTCCAAAAGCCACGCCGGACTGTTTCATCACTTCTTGCATCGTAACACTCATATAAAACCTCTTGTTTATTCCTGCACCGTATTCTTTATGCAACGGACATACGCCCCGGTATACTTATGGGCATTGTCCGTCGCGACAGAAAGGTTCTTTCGGTTGGCCCAAAGCCATGCATATTCATAAGGGAAACCCGATCCAGACACATCGTATTCCGTCGATGTCCAGAACAAAGTCTCCTCTCCTTCCGAACGATAGTGTCCGTTATAATCGTAGGCACCACCGATCTGGTTCGTAAAATACGCCTTGTAATCGGGATTTTCGGTAACATAGCTGTTCATCGACTGCCATTCTTCATAACTCGGAAGGTGCCAGCCTTCAGGGCACACTCCACGGTAGGGCAATTCAATCGGGCCGAGTTCCTCCCTGTCGTATTTGACATCCACGCCCATCGCCATGGCCCACGTGTATATCCTACCATACTTTTCGCAATTTTCCGGTTTATCGGCGTAGCACATGCTGCCTTCCACAGGAACATTCAAGTTCCTTGTCGACCAGACCTGTGTACCGATCAGCACTTCATCTACATCGGGGCGGTATACCGAATTGGACGAAGACGATTCCTCAGACGAGGAGGAAATCTCGGACGAAGAGGATGCCGGAACACTGCTTGAAGAAGACTTCGCGGAACTAGACGAGACGGAACTGGAAGACGATTTCGCTACGCTGGAACTCCAGGTTGCCTTGGACCCTTCCTTGAGACAGCGAACATAGGCGCCCGTATATTTATGGGCGTTGTCCGTCGCGATAGAGAGGTCTTTCCGGTATGCCCAAAGCCAGGCGAAAGAATCATAATCCTTATATTCCGAAGAACTCCAGAACAAGGTCTCGACATCTTCCGACCGGTAAAAGCCCTGATAATCATAGGCTCCGCCAATCTGGTTCGTAAAGTAGGCCTTGTATTCAGGATATTGCTCTACATATTTGCTCAAATAAGTCCATTCTTCATGGCTCGGGAGATACCAGCCTTCAGGGCATATTCCGCGATAAGGCTGCTTTATAGAACCGAAATGTTTGCGATCATAGGCCGTGTCTAAACCCATCGCCATGGCCCACGTGTATATCCTGCCGTACTTTTTGCAGTTGTCTGCAGAACCCTTGTAGCACATGCTGCCATTCACTTCCACATCCAAATTCTTTGTAGCCCAGAGCAACCCGCCAATATCCACGGCTTCCAATTTCGTATTGTACACCAGGCTAGAAGAAGACCTTGCAGGAGCGCTGCTCGAAGAAGACTTCGCGGAACTAGACGAGATGGAACTGGAAGATTTCCCGGAAGAACTCTTCGCAGAGGAGCTACTCAAAGAAGAACTGGAGGCTTCCTTGGGCACACGGTAATAGGCTACCCCGGATTCCTGCTTGCAAAGGCATTCGTCAAAGGACCATTCCCTGTCCCTAGTAACCAAACTGGCGTAATTATCCTCGCTCGAAAATTTGTACTTACAACCCGTGACGTCCGCCCAAAGAGAATTGTACCCTCGTTCAGCCAAGGTTCTTACATTAAAACGGTTTGCCGACGCACTGTACTTGGACTCCACGCAAATTGCGTAAAATGAAAGCATCGTGCGCATATGCATGGACAATTCGTCACAAACGACGCTGTCCAGGGAGCTTCCCTCTGGAATGGAAGTCAGCCATTCGTCTTCTGCGGACAATCCAAACTTGTCTAGGCAACGGGCCTCGTATTCCGCGTTGTCTGCATCTAACGAATCCCAATAATTCTGAATCGGATCGCTCGAATCGTCACTGCAAGCTGCGAGCAACAGCGCTAAAAATGCAATGACAGAAAGGGTCTGTTTTTTCATACCATCAAATATAAAAACTATCCCAGAATCACCCTGTACGCCTCCACAAGTCTTTCCATCGAAACGGCACAATTCGCGGGCGATGTGGACGGGAGTTTTACGGCATCCATGCCGACTTCCGCAGCGCAGTATTTCTGATAAAGCCTGTAGGCCGTTGCCCCGGTACAGAAAATCCGGGAAACCTTCGATTTTTTCACGAGGTCGCCAATCCTGTTCGGCACGGCGTCCTCGATGCTCGTGTCGCTCGCGCCAACGATGGTGCAGCTTTCCAGCACGTCCCAGAGCGCCACATGGTGCTTTTTGAGCATCGCCTTTTTTTGCGGGATTGTCGCAGGTACGCTTTCGCCGAAGACGGTGGCAAGCACCTTCCAAAAGCGGTTCTGCGGATGCCCATAATAAAAGCCTTCCTCGCGGGATTTGGGCGAGGGAATCGACCCGAGCAACAGCACGCACGAACCGCGGTCGAAAACCGCCGGAAACTCGTGTGTAACGAATTCTCGAGAATTTTTCGTTTTATTCATAAATAAGTCGTTTTTATTACGGCCCCTAGTTCCTTTATACAAAAATATATATAGATTTATTTTTATGAAAATCTCAAGCAAAGTTCTTTCCCTCGCCTTCGGCATCTCGATTGCCGCCTGGGCGCAACAGCCGGCCTCCCCTGATTTCCAAGTCGCATCGCCTGAAGCAACGCCTGCCGCAGCGGATCCGTTAGCTCAGCCGGCCGATACCACTCAAATGGTCCAACAGGCTCCGGACACTGCCGTTACCGCAGCCCCTGCAGAAGTTGCCGTTACCGATTCGGTCCCGGCCAATTCTGCCCCGGTCGATTCACAGGCCGTCGCCACCGATAGCGCCGCTGTCGATACGACCGCCAACGCCGCAGCCGCCCCGGCCGACACAACCAAGCGCGATACCGTCGCCGCTGTACCCGACACCACGGCCCGCGATACGGTCCAGCCCGTCGCTGAACAGCCCAAGGTCGACTCCGCCGCATTCGTCCCGGCGACCGTGGCTGTGGCCCCCGCCGATACCGCCAAGCCTGTCGAAACGGTACCCGAAATCGAAAGCCCGCTTGACAAGATCCTGCACGGCAACGCCTATAACCTCGTAGGGAACGAGGCGGCGGCCGCCACCGTCGCCGGAGAAATGGCCATCCCGCACCACATGGCGAATCGCAACTTTGCTTATTTTGAACCCGTTGACGAAGAGGGCGTCGTATCGTTCGGCAAGGGAACCACGTTCTTCTTCGCCTTCAACAACAGCGATGACCTCGCTCTCGTTTCCGCCGGTCTCGCCAGGGAATCGTTCGGTATTCTCCTTCAAGGTGCCGTCGGAAAGCAGTGGCGCTACGTCGACGACGACAAGACCGGTTCTGAAGAAACCGTCAAGGGAACTTCTGCCGGAACCGCTTTGGGCGGTACCGTGTCCGCCAAGCTGGCCGGTCTCGACTTCGCCATCAGGGGCGTCTACCACCATCCTGAAAGTGACGGTTCCATCCACAGCGGAGAAGTCGAGAAGGAATCTGAAAACTGGAATCTCGGAGGAGCGTTCTCCGTATCGAAGGCCGGGAAGAAGGTTTCTTGGACCGCGGCCGTCGGCGTCCAGCGCTATAATTCCAAGTACACGACTACGGAAAAGAGCATCATCGAACGCGAAGGCAAGCGCTTCCTCGCGACATCGACAACTCACATGACCGACTCTACCGCACGTGTCGAAGTCGTCCCCGAATTCAATATCGGCTGGGCCATCCTCCGTCACGAAAAGGGCCGCGTATTCATCGGCTTGAACACGATGGCTCCGCTCGCCACCTACGACCGCATCGTAGACGTTTGCAGCAGGCATAACGAATACGCCCTCGTAACCACGCCCAACATCTTGGGCGAAGTGATGCTCGGCAAGTACGTCGTCGCCTTCGGTAGCGCAAGCCACCAGTGGGATTTGGTGCGGTACAGGGATTCCTACATCAGGGACGTTTCCACCAAGACGGTGGACATCTCGTCGGGATTCACGACGGCCAATATCGGGTTCCGCCTTGAGTACGAACTCACCGCACTCGAACTGGCGTTTACCAAGCAATTCCTGAGCAACCCGTTCGGATCGTTCTCCACCACCGAAGAGATGGCGACCTCCATCGGGATGTTCATTAACTTCTAGTGATTTACTTCGAATAATCGCGCTCGCCGAAGAGCGCCGTTCCCACGCGGATCATCGTGGAGCCTTCTTCGATGGCGACCTCCAGGTCGCCCGTCATGCCCATGGAGAGTTGATCGAAATGGGCAAACGCGCCGCCCTTCGCGAGGAATTTTTGCTGCAGGGCGCGTAAGAAGGCGAAGCATTCGCGGGAATCTTCAGCCACACCGGTATTCTTGCCGATAGTCATAAGCCCGCGGAAACGCAAATGCGGGAAGTTTTCGCTCTTGCCGTCGGCAGTCGCGGCACCCGCACGCTTTTCCAAATCAGCGAGGAACGCTTCCGCCTCGTGTACGTCGAGACCGCTCTTGGTTTCTTCTTCGCCGGCGTTCACCTGGAAAAGGATGTCGAGCGTTTTATCTTGGGCTGCGCAGACTTTTTCCAGTTTTTCCACGGCCTCGATACTCGCGATGGAATGGATGCAGTCGGCGACGATGGCCGCCTTCTTGAGCTTGTTGCTCTGCACGGGGCCAATCACATGGCAACGCACGCGGCTACCGTCTTTCGCCATACGCGGCTCGCTGAACTTGAGTTCGGCTTCCTGCACGCGGTTCTCGCCAAAGTCGGTCGCACCAAGCGCAATTGCATTTTCCACGGCTTCCGCCGGGTGGAACTTGCTCACCCAAACGAGCTTTACCGAGTCGCGGCTGCGGCCCGCAATCTTGCAGGCGTCACTAATCCTTGCTTCAAGAGCTGCAAGGTGCTCGCGCATTTCTTCGAGTGTGAATTCCATAATAGTCGTTAGTTATTAGTCATTAGTCATTAGCAACTATAAACTAATGACCATTGACCAATGACCTTCCTTATTTTTTCGCATTCTTGAACAATATCTTCACGATTTCGTCAATGTGCTTGTGCGTATAGATCTTGAGGCCCTTCTTCGCGGGAGCCGGGAGTTCGTCTACGTCCTTCTTGTTCTGCGCCGGGAGTCTAAGCGTCTTCACGCCGGCCTGGAGGGCAGCAAGCGCTTTCTCGTTCAGGCCGCCAATCGCAAGGCAAGCGCCCGTAAGGCTCACTTCGCCGGTAAACGCGATGTCCGGCGCCACAGGAATCCTCGTGAATGCAGAAAGCAAGCAGAGCGTCAGGGCGATACCCGCCGAGGGACCGTCCTTCGGCACCGCGCCTTCCGGCACGTGGATGTGGATGTCCGTCTTCTTCACGATGGCCGGATCAATACCGAAACGGTGCAAGCGTTCACGCACGAGGCTAACCGCAATCTGCGCGGATTCCTTCATCACGTCGCCGAGCTTACCCGTCATGATAATCTGGCCCTTACCGCTCAGGAGCATACATTCGATGGGGAGAATCTCGCCGCCGACGCTTGTCCAGGCAAGGCCCGTCACGATTCCAGGACGTCCCGGTTCCGGGAGCTGGCTATCGAGGAACCTCGGCGCCCCCAGATATTCCTGCAACTGCTTTCCCGTAATTTCGGGCTTGAACTTCTTGCCCATCACGATTTCTTTCGCACGATGGCGCACGATGTTCTCGAGGGTGCGCTCCAATTCGCGCACGCCCGCTTCGCGGGTCCAGCCCCGCATCACTTCCGTCACGATGGCATCGTCAAAAGAAACCTGTTCGCCAAGCTTGACGCCCGTACGTTCGCAGATGCGCGGCAACAGGTAGTTGCTAGCAATCTGGATTTTTTCGTGCGGGTAGTAACCGGGCAGGCGCACAATCTCGAGCCTGTCGCGCAGCGCTTCCGGAATCTCGCTTTCGCTGTTCGCCGTCGCGATAAACAGCACGCGGCTAAGGTCAAGCCCCACTTCCATAAAGTGGTCGGTAAAATCGTGGTTCTGTTCCGGGTCCAAAACTTCGAGCATCGCACTCGCCGGGTCACCGCGGAAATCGCTCGCCATCTTGTCGATTTCATCGAGCAAGATAATCGGGTTCATGCACTTCGCACGGCGCAGCGCATTGATAAAGCGGCCCGGCATCGCACCGATATAAGTACGGCGGTGACCGCGAATTTCAGCTTCGTCACGCACGCCGCCAAGCGTGATGCGCACAAAGTTCCTCTGCATGGCGTTCGCAATCGATTCCACGAGCGTCGTCTTACCCACGCCCGGAGGGCCAACGAGGCAGAGGATCGGAGAACGGCGTTCCGTGCCCGTGAGCTTGAGCACCGCAACGTATTCCATAATACGTTCCTTCACCTTGTCGAGCCCGAAGTGCTTGGAGTCGAGTTCGCTCTTCACCTTCTTCATGTTGAGCACGGTATCGGTGTAGACGCCGTAGGGCAAGTTCAGGAACCAGTCGATATAGTTGCGGCTGACCGCGTACTCGGGCGACGTAGGCTGCATGAGCTTCATGCGGCCGATTTCGTCTTCGAGCTTTTCGACAATTGCCGGGCTAAATTTTTTCGCCTTGATTTTCTTGAGCAGCTGTTCGGGTTCTGAAGAACCGTCACCATCGCCGTCCAGTTCTTCCTGGAGCTGGCGGATCTGTTCGGAAATAAACCATTCCTTCTGCTGCTGCGCCATCTTCTGGCGGACGTTCTGCTGGATGCGCACGAGCACGTTCTCGTTGTCATCGGTAAACGACATCAACGCGAGCAACTTCTCGGACATTTCGTCCAAGGATTCCATCTCGAGGAAGCTCTGCTTTTCGGCCAGCGACACCTGCAAGAAGGGAACCATCCCGTAATAGGCGTTCAGCTGGCTTTCCATGCCGAAGAACGCATCGACCATGCCTTCGGCGATGTTGCGCTTCGTCGCGTATTCGCGGAACTTCGTGAGCACTTCGTCAAAGAGCGTCGTCTTGGAATCGAGCTTGATGGAATTCTTTCTCGGGGAGACGGTCACGTTCAAGAAACCGTTCTGCATCAAGATCGAACGCAGGTCCACCACCTGTTCGCCTTCGAGCACCACCTTCACGCAACCGTTCGGGAACGGCGTCACGTTCGATACGCGGGCCATCACGCCGACGGTATACAGGTCGAGCATCGGGTTCTGCAATTCCTCGACCGTAACGTCGCGCTGGGCGACCAAGACAATCAGATTATCATTGTTCTCCGCATACTCGATGGCATGCAAAGACATTTCGCGGCCCACCAAGATACGGCGGGTCGTCATCGGAAACACTACGGCATCCCGAAGCGGGAGCATGGGATACGTTTTCGAAAAATCAAAACTCATACTAGCAATAATAGGAAATGACCGGACAAAGTTGCCGCGTCAATCGAATTACGCGACGTTCTTGCCGGACTTTTTCTTCGTCTTCTTCTCGGCGACAATCGCCGTAGAGCTCAAGCCGTTCTTTACGATTTCGGCCGTAATCACGAGTTTCTTCACCTCGGACCCGGGAACTTCGAACATGGCCTTCTGCAAGGTACGTTCCATCACGGAGCGCAACCCGCGGGCGCCCGTCTTGCGGCTAATCGTTTCGCGAACGATTTCCTTGAGAGCGTCATCGGTAAAATCGAGCTCGACCCCGTCCATCGCGAACAAGCTCTTGAACTGCTTCACGAGCGCGTTCTTCGGCTGGGTCAAAATGTTGAGCATCGCGTTTTCGTCCAATTCTTCCAAAGCGACGGCAATCGGCAAACGGCCGACGATTTCGGGAATCAGGCCGAACCTGATAAGGTCATCCGGTTCGAGCTGCCTGAAGAGTTCGCTGAGCGTATTGTCGCTTTCGCTGCGGATGTCGGCACCGAAACCCATGCCGCCCTTGTTCACACGCTGGGCGATAATCTTGTCGAGCGTCTCGAAGGCGCCACCGCAAATGAACAAGATGTTCTTCGTATTCACTTGCACGAGCGGCTGTTCGGGGTGCTTACGGCCACCCTTCGGCGGAACCGCGGCAACGGTCCCTTCCAACAGCTTCAAAAGGCCCTGCTGAACGCCTTCGCCACTCACGTCGCGCGTGATGGAGGGGTTCGCGGTCTTGCGTGCAATCTTATCGATTTCGTCGATGAAGATGATGCCGCGTTCAGCCTTCGACACGTCGTAGTCGGCGGCCTGCAACAGGCGCACGATAATGCTGTCGACGTCTTCGCCCACGTAGCCAGCTTCCGTCAAAACGGTCGCATCGGCAATAGTGAACGGCACGTCCAAAAAGCGAGCCAGCGTCTGGGCAAGGAGCGTCTTGCCGCTACCCGTGGGGCCCACCAGGAGCAGGTTGGACTTTTCGACCTCGACCTCGTCCTTGGAACTGTGGGCCTGCTTGTAGCGCAAGCGCTTGTAGTGGTTATAAACGGCGACAGAGAGGGCCGTCTTCGCGGAATCCTGGCCAATGACGAATTCGTCGAGGTGGGCCTTGATTTCCGTGGGGAGCGGAAGCGGCTTCTGGGTAGCGAGCTCGGCTTCCGCCTTTTCCTTCATCGCGCGGGACTTGTCTTCTTCGATGATGCGGTAACACATGGCGACGCAGTCACTACAGATCTGCACGCCCGCGCCCGTAATCATCTTCTCAACACGTTCTGCGGGCTTGCCACAGAAACTACAAACCACCGCCGGGTGATTTTTCCCGCTACGATACATTAAACGTCCTCTTTACGCGGTACAAAAATTTCATCGATAACGCCAAACGACTTGGCTTCTTCGGGGCCCATGTAGAAATCGCGGTCCGTCTTGGCACGGACTTCTTCGATAGACTTGCCCGTATGCTTCGCGACGATTTCGGTGAGGGTGTCCTTGGTACGCACGATTTCCTTTGCGGTAATCTGGATATCCGTAGACTGGCCCGTGGCCGCACCCGACGGCTGGTGGAGCATGATGCGGGAATGCGGGAGCGCATAGCGCTTGCCCTTCGTCCCGGCTGCCAGGAGCACCGCCGCCATAGAAGCGCAGTTACCGATGCAGATGGTCGCGATGTTCGGGCGCACATGCTGCATCGTGTCGTAAATAGCGAGGCCTGCCGAAACGTAACCACCGGGGCTGTTGATGTACAGCGTGATATCCTTTTCCGGGTTCTCGTACTCAAGGAAAATCAGCTGGGCCATGACGTTGTTCGCCACTTCGTCGTTGATAGGCGTTCCCAAGAAGATAATGCGTTCCTTGAGGAGGCGGGAATAGATATCGTAGGCACGTTCCCCGCGACCGGTGGTTTCAATAACGGTAGGTATAATCATCGACTAACCTCTTACTTGGATTCAGCAGCCGGGCGGATTCCAACGATAAAGTCAGCAGCCATCTGCATGCGGAGTTCTTCGCGGAGGCCATTGATACGGCCGGACTGGCGGAAGTGGCCCTTAAGGGTCTCGAAATCCACCTGGTAGGCCTGGGCCATCATCTTGAGGCGTTCGTCCACAGATTCCTGGGAAGCCTTGAGCTTTTCCTTGTTGGCCACGAAGTCGAGAATGCGGTGCTTCTTGATTTCGCGGATGGCTTCGGCAGAAAGGCTGTTGACCTGTTCTTCGGTCGGTTCGACGGCATCCTTCGGATCCTGCACGTTGCGGTTGATGGACCACTTGATGAGATCCACGACGCGGGCATGCGGCACGTCGAACGGGTTCTGTTCGATAATCTTGTCGATGGCTTCATCAACGGCCTTGGCCTTGGCAGCGTCGCGCTTGCGGTTGGCGAGGCTTTCGGCAACGTTATTCTTCAGGTCTTCTTCGTCCTTCACGCCAATCTGCTTGCAGAATTCTTCGTCGAAGGTCGGCGGGACAATCTGGCGGACGTCCGTGATTTCCACCTTGAACTGGGCGGTCTTGCCGCGGTAGCGTTCGTCCTTGTGGTCATCCGGGTACTTGAAGTTGATTTCCTTCTTATCGCCGGCGCTCACGCCCACGAGGCCTTCATCGAATCCCGGAGAAGCGGATTCACCGAGGAGGCTGCGGAATTCCTTGTTGGCCGGGAGTTCCTGCGTTTCGCCGTCGATCACGACTTCAACGTAGTTGCCCACGACGACGTCGCCCTTGGCAGCGGCGCGATCAACGTGTTCGTCCTTGCTCCACATCTGCTTCATGCGGTCGAGTTCGTCCTTGATTTCTTCTTCGTGAACCGCGGTATCGGGAACGGTCACGCCCGTATCGGCATAACCCTTGATGTCGATTTCCGGATCCATTTCCACTTCGACGGTGAGCGTGATGTCGCTAGCCTTGTCGTCCTTGAAATCCGTCACCTTGAGCTGGCCTACCGGAATGATGTTCGCCTTCTTCAGTTCGTCGTTGATAATCTTGTCGACCATTTCGTTCACGACTTCGTGGTGAATGGCGTCGCCAAACTGCTTCAGGATCATGGCCTTCGGAACCATTCCCTGACGGAAACCCTTCAAGGTCACCTGCTTCTTGTACTGGGAAAGCTTCTTTTCGAAAGGTTCAGCAAGGTCCGCCTGCGGGATAGTGATGTTGAGGGTGCGCAGAGTGGCGCTGGTTTCTTTAATTTCAACGGACATATAGACTCCGATATGCGTGTTTGTTTTTTAAAATTCTGCGAGGGGTGGGAGTCGAACCCACACACCGAAGTACCAGATCCTAAGTCTGGCGCGTCTGCCAATTCCGCCACTCTCGCGTTTCAGCCCCCCAATTTAGAAAATTTGGCGGAACCGGAACACCTCTGGAAGCATTAAAACATCAGTTACGGGCCAGTATTTTCAGGTCGTTTTTCGATACGTAGCCCAATACGACGGTTACAGCCAGAACGGCGGCAGTCGCTGCGACGCACCACCAGGGGGCGTTGCCTACAACCCAATAATACACGACGCAAGGAACAATCAACAAGTGTATGACGATCACGCGGCAGAACTGCTTGCGCATCGCGGGCGTAACACGGGTGAGCAAGAACAGGAATATGCCCGTCTCCGAGCAGATCTTTGCCATGGCGGCACCGAGCACCCCGAACTCCGGAACGAACGACACGTTCGATATCACGTTCACTATACCCGCGACCAAGGCGAGTTTCAGGTAATCCCTGCGCGATGTCGAAATGAGCCATTCGCTCCACGGCACCGAATAGAACGAGATTACGAGCCAACCGGCAAAGAGGATCATCACCTTGGCGGCGGGCAGGTCTCCGTCAAGCGGAATCACCTGCGTAAAGAACTTCTCGGAAAATGCGATTGTGCCCAGGAGGAACAGCGCGCTCATCGTCCCGAGGATCTTGTGCGAGGACTGCACCAGCGTAGCGCTGTTTTCGTGCTGCCCGAATTCGCGCAGGCGGGCCAGCTGGCGGCGCAGCGGTACACTCAGGGCGCCACCCAGAACGAACACGAACATCGCATAGCGGAAGCAGTAGTCGTAGACGCCCACGGCACTGTTGCCGCAGAAAAACTTGAGGAAAAAGATGTCGACGTTCTGGTGCAGCAACAACAGCGAAGACGAGAAGAACAAGATAAAGGAGCTGCGGTAACAGCTGCAGGCGCTGCGCCATTCCGCTTTTGCCGGCAGGGCGACGGAGAACTTGCGCTTAGGGCCGAGGAACCAGAGGCTCGCGGTCGCAAGCACTTCGGTGCCGATGTCCAGGGCGGCAAACTGTTCGATACTCGACAAGCCGGCAAACCACATGACGCCCAGCACCATGAGCTGCCTAAAGAACTGCACCACGGGATTGATACCGGCATAGCCCTTGCGCGAAAGCCACCAGTCCAGATTCGCCGGGCGCAAGAATACCTGCAGCAAGTAGACCTTCAGTACAAAACCGCCGGAAAGGTCCATAGTGAAATAGATGCCGGCGCCAATCGCGGCCAGCAGCAAGAGCACAATCCCGCGGACGTAACCCATGGCCACAAACAGCTTGCGGTCCATCTTTTCGTCGTCAGGGCGTTCAATGAGCGCGAGCGAAGACAGCCCGAAATCCAGGACGAAATTCAGGTACGTCACCAGCGTGAGTGCAAAGACGACCTCGCCCCACGATGCGGAACCGAACCGCAAAATGGCAATACTCGTCACCACGAAGCGCACGAGCTTGCCCAAACCCTGGGCGGAGCCGTTCATAAAGGCGTTTACGAGGAGGGAATTCGCACGCATCACCTACCCCGCAACTTCTTATAGACTTTCCGGACCGTTTCACGCCCGACCCAGAAAGCCCAGCGGAAAAAGAACGAAGGCCTGGCATGCCTGCCGAGAGGTTCCGGGCAGAGGTCATCGACCAGCTGGGCAAAGCGCTTGCCGTTATCGACGGAGCGGAACTGCGCATCCACGAACCGGAACATCTTTTCGCCATCGGCCACCAAGGATTCCCGAGTCGCCGCCTTCAAATAATCGCGAATACCGTCGTAACCGTCAAACACGAACGGCGTCACTTCCGGATGCGCGCACACGTTCAGCGCAAGCGCCGGCTTGCGGGCAAAGCCCGCTTCCACGAGAGGCAGGTTGAAGTTTTCGCACCGCGAGAAACTCACCAGCACGTCACAGCCATAGTACAGCTCGGCCATCTCACGCGGGTTCGAAATAGCCGGGCGCGCATCGATACCCGCCTGCTGCAACTTCGCGTACGTCGATTCGTCACCACCGCCTACGACGACCACTTCATAGCCGTCGCCCAAATCTTTCTTGAGCCGGCAAAGATCGTCAAGGCCCTTGTAAAGCCATTCCGTCGTACGGAACCGCGTCACCGCGAGCACGCGCAGTTTGGCTCCCGCCGAAGCAGGTGCCGAACGCGGCAGCATTTTTGCAAAATGGTCGCCACCGTTGTACAGCACCATAGCCGCGGGCCAACGAATGTACTGTGCCGCGTAATGGCTGATGGTCACGACCGCGGTAAACGCCGGGTAGATTTCGCCAACGCGGGCTTCCACCATCCGGCGGTGCTGTTCCCGCTCTTCGGGAATCGTCAATTCCACCGGGATGTAACCGTGTTCGTAAGCAATCGTCACCGCGTCAAGTTTCAGGTCCGCCACAATCTTAAAGAACGGGTCCGTACAGGCAATCACCACATCATAGCGGCCTGCCCGCAACGCCTCGGGAATACCCTTGAAATGCGTCGGCACCCTCACGGCATGCACGCCACGCGGTACCAAACGCCGGTCTAAATCGCAGGCAAAAAGGTCTATGCGGTGGCGATCATCCAGCAGGTAGGGCAGCTGGTTCGCCAGAACGCGGGTCACACCGTATTCGCCGATAAATACCGTCGTAAGGACCGCTATTCTCATTTGCCGCCCTCCGATGTAGAGCCCGTCTCGCTCACTTGATCCGCAGACGTTTCAAGAACCGACGTTTTAACATCCGCGGCCGCCCCTAAATTCGCGGACGCCCCAACCTCCGCGGACGTTTCAATACCCGCCGCAGTCCCAACCTCCGCAGCCGTCCCAACATCCCTCGGCTCCAAGGACTGTTCGCGGGCCTTATCGCTCGTCGCCTTCAGCGAGAACAGCACGCCCATATACCAGGCGCCCCATCCGAGCGACGAAGGGAACAGCGGGAACACGTCAAACAACCCGAGGAACAACGTCACGAGGCCGCCACTCAGCAGCGCAAAGCCAAATCCGTCCCACAGGTAACGTATATAAACCAGCAGGCGCTTTGCACAGGTGATACAAATAATCATCAACGTCGCAAGCCCGATAAGCCCCTGTTCCGAAAGCACCATCAAAAGCAGGTTATGGGCATGCCCGAGCCGCGGCAACGTCTGCACAATCGGCAAGAAGTTGTAGCGCGCCAGGAACTCCACGTTATATGCCAAGAAATTGCCGGGGCCAACGCCCCACAAGGTATGCGACTTGATTACGGAAAGCGCCGTTCGCCATGCCGCAATACGCCCCATCGAACTCGCATCCATCTTGCCGCTCAGCAAAAGCTGGAATCCCTGCTTCAAGAACAAGTCATCGGGCAAGAGCGCCCACAGGCCCACCGCACAAAGGGCAAGTACCGCTATGATAATCGTAAACCGGAAAAGGATTCCCATCACACGGGCCCGCTGGACAATCAAGAGCTTGCCCATCACCGCTAGGACCGAACCCATGCCCATGCCCAAGATTCCCATTCGGGTTCCGCTGAACAGAATCGATACAAAGACAAGGATAGAAACAAGACCAAGCCACAAAACGTTCGTCTTCTTGCTGAGCCAGCCGTTGATAAACCAGATTGTCCACGAAACCGCCAAAAGCACGGCAAAGTTCGTCGAGCTGAGCGACGGCCCCTCGATACGGGTTTCCGTAGAAATAATCCTTTCGACAAAGGCCCAGATAATCATGAAGGACATGTGGACCGTCAATAGCTTTTGCACCTTCGACGCATCCCACCGCACCAAGGACGCCCCCAAGAAGAAAGCAAGCCCGGTGACATTCACGAAGAAGAAAATCATCATCATCTGGTAGGGGCGCACCAGAACAAGCAACGCCAAGTAAGCAAACTGGCTCAACATCAAGAAGAGCCAGGTCTTATCGATTTTCAAGTCCCCTGCCCGCGTTACATACAAAGTAAACACAGCCGATGCAAGGAACATCAAATAGATGGAATAAGAAATTCCTTCCAGCTGGAACCAATGGAGCGATATAATCAATAAAAGGCAACCCCAAATCGGGGTCTTGATGACCATCGTGCAGAAAAGGCCGACCAGCATAATCCCAAGCGACACTATCCCAATGACGTTCTCGTCAGCGGAGCCAAGGTAGACAACCGTCAACAAGATCGGCAAAAGGATAAGGATGAAGAACTTGGGAATCATTTACGCATTGACGCCTTGATCTGCTCCAATTTCCGGAGGGTTTCGCCACTGTTGGCTATGCCTCCGGTACGGATGCCCTGGTAAATCACAAAGAAAAGCGTCATGACGAACGAAGCGGCAAAGCCTGCAAGGGCCCAGATGGCGCGCTTGGGGCGGGTCTTCCAGTCGGGCAGGTAGGCGTCCTGGACAATCTGGATTACCGGCTGGTTCTTCAGACTCTGGGACTCGGTATTCATCTTCTCGGTAGAAACGTATTCCAGAAGCGAGTAGTAACGCTTCAGGTCGGCCGAACGCTGCTGCTGGTAAAGGAGCTTTTCAGACGCCCAGTCCGAATTGATGTAGAGGGACTTGTCCGTCGGCACGTACTTCTCGTCGTACTTGCCGCGCAGTTCCCTGAACTTGCGTTCGAGCAGTTGGCGCTTTTTGCGCATGTCGCTAGCATCGGCATTGTCGCGGCCCTGCACCTGTTCCGAAAGCTTGTAGTTGTTGATCTGCGTCTCGTAGCCGGCCAAGGCCTTCACCGTCAGTTCCGTCTGCGTTTCCAGGTCCACCAGGTTGTTTTCCCTGTAGAAGCGGACCAGCTCGTCACTAATCGCTCGCACGCTGTCCACCAGTTCCTTTTCTTGCGCCTTGAGGTATTCGATGGAGTACTGCAGGCGTTCCTTCTGCAAGGTCAGGTAGCGCTCGTTCGACATCTGCACCATGTGGCGGACAATATCGCGGGCCATCACCTTGTCCTTCGCCTCGAACGAACAGCTGATAATGCCGCTTGCATCTTCGGCAATCATCACGTCCTTCGCAAAGCGCTTCAAGGAAAGCTCGTCGGCCTTCTTCTTGTACAGCGTATCCAGGCGGAACTTGTGGATGGTATTGAGCGCGACCTCGCGCCCCGAAAGGATTTCCAGGTACAGGTCCGAAGGCTTGATGGCGCCCTGCATTCCCAAGATAGACGAAAGTCCCGAACCGGAGAAACCGCCAATCGAAGACGACTTGAACATCGAGGAAACCGCACCCAGGCTACCCGTTTCGGAGCCGGAGGTATCGATCTGCAACCTGATTTCTGTCGTATAGATAGGCGGCATGACCCATGCCAGCACAAAGCAGAGCACAGCGACGATTACCGGAAAAAGGAAAAACTTTTTCTTCGACAGACAATAGCAGAATATGTCAAAGTACGCCATATGCACCTAGTATGTAGATATGATGATTGCCGTCGCGACCACGCTCAAAAGCGATGCGAGGAAGAGGGTCACGTCCTTGACGGATTCATAAATGCTACGCGGGATTTCGATGTAGTCGCCCGGCAAGATTTCGCCCTTGTACGGGTCGATCGATTCGCACTTGCCATCGCGGATGCGCGACACGCGACGCCACGAACCCGTAATGATGGTCACGCCAGAAGCGCCGATGTAGTCAATCGCATGCAGGCCGGGAGTGTACAGGGCCTTGCCCACCGCAGCCACGGCACCGCCCACATAGACGTACGGGTCCTTGTTCCACAGTTCAATATGCGTCTGCGGTTCCAGGCGCAAGTCGCGGGCCTTCGAGACTTCGTAGACGTCAACCGTACCGGAAGGCTTCTTGACCTTCACCCACTTGGCCTTTACTTCGAGCACGCCCGGAACCCTGTCGAGGTATTCGCCGAGCGTACGGCCTTCGACGTACGGAACGGTGCTGTTCGAGCCCGGAGTCTCGACGGTGATGGTCGCATCGGACTTGATATAGGGAATAAAGATGACATCGCCCGCTTCGAGAACGATGTTCACGTCGCCCTTGCCTTCCGTCTCGTAGTCGATGTAATTCACGACCAGCGTATCCTTGCCTTCGTTGCGGATGACCTTGATCGACTTGCGGTCGGCCATGGGCATGAATCCGCCCGCGAGGGCGATAACGCCGTTCAAACGCGTCTGCTGTTCCACCGTCGCGCGGCCGGGCGCCTGGATGGCCCCCAGTACGGAAACAGACATTTTCTTGGTGCGGACCAGCTGGACCTGCACATAACGTTCGTCAAACTTGGAGGAAAGAAGTTTCTTAAGGGAGTCCTTCGCCTCGTTCAGCGTCATCTTGTCCACCATGACCATGCCGCAGCTCGGGACCGAGATGTTGCCTTCGGGGGATACCTGAACCACGTCGAATCCCTTGGGCGTCAGAATTTCAAAATAGTCACCAGGACCGACGATATACGTCGAGTCAATAGTCGTTTCCAACTTCAGCGGTTCCGAAACAATGTTGTTTCTCTGGAACTTCCCTTCTTGCCCCTGGAACGTCGGCAATGCCGTAGGCATGGACATATCGTCGGCAGAAGCGGCGAAGCTAAAGGCCGCCATCAGCAATATCAAAACAGCATACATGGGGAATAATATACAAAAAAAGGACACGGCAAGTAGACCGTGTCCTTTTTTCCAAAGTAACTAGCAACTAGTTAGCGGACTTGCTTTCGCCTTCGACCATATCCACAGCGGCATCAGCCTTGGCGGGCTCGGAAGCCTTCTTGGCCTTGGCGACGATCTCGTCTTCGACGAGACCGATCAGGGCCATTTCAGCTGCGTCACCGGCGCGGTTCGGGCCGAGCTTGATGATGCGGGTATAACCACCGTTACGGTTGGCGTAACGCGGTCCGATCGTGTTGAACAAATCCTGGAGGACCTTCGGGTCCATGACGAAGCGAGCGGCTTCGCGACGGGCAGAGAGGTCACCCTTCTTTGCATAGGTAATCATGCGTTCCACGTTGGAGCGAACAATCTTCGCCTTGTGGAGAGTCGTGCGCACGTAGCGGGCAGACTGTTCCGCTTCCATGCCCTTGCCGATGATGGATGTGGTAAGGGCGCGGAGGATGGCACGCTTGTGTTGGGAGTTAACACCCAGTTTCTTGTTTTTTACACCGTGTCTCATTGTTAATCCTTCAAGTAATCATCGACGTCCATGCCAAAAGAGAGGCCCATGGAGGTCAACACCTCGTTAAGTTCTACCAAGGACTTCCTACCGAAGTTCTTGTATTTGAGCATATCGTTTTCCTTGTTGCGCACAAGTTCGCCGACGGTATGGATGTTGGCCATACGGAGGCAGTTGCTGGAGCGAACAGAGAGTTCGAGTTCGTCCACGCGAGTGCGCAGGAGCGTTGCAATACGCTGACGTTCTTCATCCATCTCGAGTTCTTCGGGAGATTCCAGATCGCCTTCGAAGTTGATGAAGATTTCCAAGTGATCGACGAGAAGCTTTGCAGCGTATGCGAGAGCGTCTTCGGGATCGATGGAGCCGTCGGTCGTAATTTCAAGTTCCAGGCGGTTGAAATCGGTACGCTGTCCAACGCGGGTATCGCTGATGTGCATAGCGACCTTCTGCACCGGGTTGAAGTTCGCGTCCATGGCGATCACGCCAATCGGAGCGTCCTTGTCCTTCAACTCGTCGGCAGTGACATAGCCACGACCGCAGGAGATCTTCACGTCCATCGACAAGGAAGCGTTGCCGTTCAATGTCGCGATATGGACATCCGGAGTCAAGATAGCGACGTTCGGATTGTCCATGAAGTCCTTCGCCGTGACTTCGCCGTCACCGGACATGTCCAGGTGAAGGGTTTCGTCGTGGTCGGAAAGGAGCTTCACGCGGATGCTCTTCAGGTTCAGGATAATGTCGGTGACATCTTCCTTGACACCCGGAATGGTAGAAAATTCCTTTTCCACGCCTTCGATTTTCACGGAGACAATAGCCGCACCCTGCAGAGAGGAGAGGAGAGTACGACGAAGCGCGTTACCGAGGGTGATACCCCAGCCACGTTCCAAGGCTTCTACGACAAACTTGGCGTAGCGGCCATCTTCGCCGGTTTCCACTTTCTGGAAGCTGCGCGGCATCTGAAGCGATTTCCACATCATTGGCGATACCTCTTTGGATTAGATTCTTCTCTTCTTTTTAGGACGGCAACCATTGTGCGGAATGCCCGTCACGTCTCGAATAGAGAGAACTTCGAGGCCCGCATTCTTGATGGCGCGGACAGCGGATTCACGACCGCCACCGGCACCCTTAACGCGGACATCCACCTTGCGCATACCGAGATCGTAGGCCTTGTGGGCAGCGACTTCAGCGGCGAGCTGGGCAGCAAACGGAGTGCTCTTGCGAGAGCCCTTGAAGCCGGAGTTACCCGGAGAGCCCCAAGCCACGACGTTACCGCGAGCATCGGTGATAGAAACGATTGTATTGTTGAAGGAAGCGAACACGCAGGCAATGCCCTGGATGTCGATGCGCTTCTTGCCCTTCTTGACTTTTTCTTCAGTAGCAGCTGCGGCCGGAGCTTCAGCAGCGGCGGCAGTTTCCTTGATTTCTTCTTCAGCCACGATGAATCTCCTTACTTCTTCTTGTTAGCCACAGTCTTCTTGGGACCCTTACGAGTGCGGGCGTTGGTGCGGGAACGCTGACCGCGGACCGGGAGGCCCTTGCGGTGGCGGATGCCGCGATAGCAGCCAATATCCTGCAAACGCTTGATGTTCAGGGTAATTTCCGCGCGGAGCTGACCTTCCACGGAGTATTCGTCTTCCAAGAGATGGCGAATCTTACCTTGTTCTTCTTCGGTGAGGTCATCGCACTTCTTGTTCTTGTCGATGCCCAGCTGAGCACAGACCTTGTTTGCGGTGAACAGACCGACACCATAGATTGCCGTCAGACCGTACTCGACAGTCTTGTTTTTCGGCAAATCGACACCAGCTATACGTGCCATACGATCTCCTTATCCCTGCTTCTGCTTGTGACGGGGGTTCTTCGAACAGATGATGCGCAATACACCCTTGCGGCGGATGATCTTGCAGTTTTCACATCTGGGTTTGATGGAGGCTTTGATTTTCATAGGTTTGACCTTCTTTGAAAATACCTATTACTTGTAACGGTAAGTGATTCTCCCACGATTGAGGTCGTAGGGAGAGATTTCTACCAACACTTTATCGTCCGGCAAAATTCGGATGAAATGCCGACGCATCTTTCCTGAAACGTGAGCGAGAATCTCGTGACCATTTCCGAGTTGGACACGGAAGAAAGCATTGGGGAGGGCTTCCAACACAACGCCTTCGACTTGTATGCCTTCTTCTTTAGCCACTAAGATGCCATCCTGCCGCGAATGCGGCCGCTCTTCAGGAAACCTTCATAATTCATGGTATGCAACTGGGCTTCGAGTTGACGAAGAGTATCCAGAGCCACACCGACCACGATAAGCACCGAGGTGCCCCCAATATAGAAACTCATATTGAGAGCGTCTTTCAGATACCAGGGCGCAACGCTAATAAAAGCGAGATAAAGCGATCCCGGCAGAGAAATACGGGTCAAAACGTGGTCAATATATTCTGCAGTCTGCTTACCCGGACGAATTCCCGGAATAAATCCACCAGACTTCTTCAGGTTTTCGGCAATGTCGTTAGGGTTGTACTGGATTGCCGTGTAGAAGAAGGTGAAGAATATAATCAGGAGTGCGTCAGCCACGCTGTATGCCAGGTGGCCAGGGATGAACGCAGTAGCAAAAGCCTGCATGATAGACACATTCGGGAACCAAGATGCGATCATAGCTGGAATGAACATGATGCAGCTTGCGAAAATCACGGGAATCACGTTAGCGGTATTCACCTTGAAGGGCAAATAGCTGGACTGACCACCCATGACCTTGTTTCCGACGGTCCTGCGAGGACTTTGGAGTGGAATGCGACGGGTCGCCTGCTCGACGAACACGATGAAGCCGACAATCAGGACCACGACAGCGAGAATGAAGATCTCGATGGCGAGGGGCTGGATGCCTTCCTTCAGCATTTCCGTTTCTGCCAAGACGGCCCGCGGAAGGCCGCCGACGATACCGGCGAAAATTATAAGAGAAATACCGTTACCTACACCGTGCGAGGTAATCTGCTCGCCCAGGTACATCACGAAAACCGTACCGGCGGTGAAGGTCAGGGTAGCAAGAAGACGGAAGCCGATGTTACCGGCGCCGCTGGCAAAGTCGTCCGCGAGGGCCGAAACGCCTGCACCGGTAGCTGTCGTCACCTTAAGCGAGGAAAGCCATACGGAAATACCCCATCCCTGCAAGGCGGAAAGAACCACCGTGAAGTATCGGGTATACTGGTTCAGCTTCGCACGACCTTCCTGACCCTCCTTCTGGAGCATCTGGATGGCGGGAATAACGGAGCCCATCAACTGGATGATAATGCTCGCGCTAATGTACGGCATGATACCCAGGGCGAAGATCGTCGCTTTCGCGAACGCACCGCCCGTGAAGGAGTCGTACAGGCCAAACAAGTTGTTCGAGTTTTTGAAGTACTCGGCCAGCACGGCCGCGTTGACTCCAGGGATGGTGATGTGGGCGCCAAGGCGATAGATGATCAAGACAGCGAGCGTAAAGAGCAACTTCTTACGCAGGTCCTCGATCTTGAACGCATTGACGAACGCATCTATAGCTTTCTTGAGAGCTTCCATTAGACGATCTCGACTTTGCCGCCAGCAGCTTCAATGGCAGCTTTTGCCTTTTCACTGATAGCGTTAACCTTTACATTAATAGCCTTATCGATAGAGCCAAAAGCAAGGACCTTGACCGGGAGGTCGACGTTCTTGATGAAGCCCTGATCAAACAGAACCTTAGCATCGAATTCAGTCACGCTGCAAGCAGCGAGGCGCTTGATATTCACAATCTGGAATTCAATGCCAGCATGCTTGAAACCACGCTTCGGGATACGACGGTGGATAGGCATCTGACCGCCTTCGAAAGCGACGCGACCGGCCTTAGCACTCTTACGAGCACCAGCACCCTTCTCGCCACGACCACCGGTAGTGCCCCAGCCGGAACCGGGACCGCGACCAATGCGCTTGCGGCTCTTGCCCTTGGCAGCCTTGCCAGGATTGAGAGTATTGAGTTCCATTATTAGATCTCCTCGACCTTGACCATGTCGACCACGGCATTGATCATGCCCTGGATGGTGGGGGTCAAATTGTGTTCAACAGATTGTCCGATCTTGCGGAGACCGAGTGCGGCCACGTTAGCGCGGTGCACCGGGAGGCGGCGGACAGTACCCTTGATCAAAGTAATACGAACTTTCTTCATACAGTATTACTCCTTAGGCTTCGAAACCGCGCAACTTGGCGCAGTCCTGTTTGTTCTTCTGAGAAAGCAGGCCTTCCAGGCAAGCGCGGACGACCGTGCTCGGGTTGGAAGAACCGTGAATCTTCGTGAGGATGTTGCGCACACCGGCGAGTTCGAGAACAGCACGGGCAGCAGCACCGGCGATAACGCCAGTACCCGGAGCAGCCGGCATCAGAAGGATGCGGGTAGAACCGGCCTTCACTTCGATGTCGTGCGGGATGGTGCCGTCCAGGAGCTGGACTTCGGCAATGTTGCGCTGAGCAGCTTCGGTACCCTTACGGATGGCTTCGGAAACTTCCTTAGCCTTACCGAGACCGACACCGACCTTGCCGTTCTTGTTCGCGTTCCAAAGTGTACCTCACTAGAATTTGAGTCCGCCTTCACGAGCTCCCTCAGCGAGAGCCTGAACGCGACCGTGATAGATGTAACCGCCGCGGTCAAAGACCACGGATTCAATGCCCTTGGACTTCGCGACTTCGGCAATCTGGAGACCGAGCTGCTTAGCCTGCTCCGTCTTCGTCATTTCACCAAACTTGCTCTGGAATTCCTTAGCAGTCGTGGCAACCTGAGCGATAGACTTCTTGCCTTCGTCATCGATAACCTGGGCGATCATGTGGGACAAGGAACGGCGAACAGCCAAACGAGGGCATTCTGCAGTTCCGACAACAGACTTGCGCACACGAGCATGGCGTGCGATTCTGGACTGGATTCTTTTTTTAGCGATTGCAGTCATAGTTTACCCTTATTTACCTGTCTTCTTACCTTGCTTGCGACGGACAATTTCGCCAGCGTACTTGATGCCCTTGCCCTTATACGGTTCAGGACGACGGTACTTGCGGATTTCCGCGGCAGCCTGGCCAACTTTCTGCTTGTCGATGCCGGAGATGGAAATCTTCAGCGGATCGAGAGCCTTGAGTTCGACGCCTTCCGGAGCCTTGAAAATGACCGGATGGGAGAAACCGAGAACGAGGTTCAGGTCCTTGCCCTTCTGTTCGACGCGGTAGCCCACACCGACGATTTCGAGAGTCTTCTCGAAACCCTTGGTGACACCTTCGACCATGTTGGCAACGAGGGCGCGGGTGGTACCGTGCATGGCACGGGTGAACTTTTCGTCGTTCGGACGAGAGAAGGAAAGCTGGTCGCCTTCGAGCTTGATCTGGATCAGTTCGTGAACCGTCGTTTCAAGCTTGCCCTTCGGGCCTTCGACTTTGATGTTCTGACCGTTGACGTTAACCTTAACGCCAGCCGGGATAGTGATAATTGCTTTACCGATACGGGACATCTTTACCATACCTTTGCGATGACTTCGCCACCCACCTTCTGTTCGCGGGCTTCGTGGTCGGTCATGACACCTTTAGATGTGGAGATGATTGCATAGCCGAGGCCATTGCGGACACGCGGGAGCTTAGCAACGTCAACGTAGTGACGAAGACCCGGCGTAGACACGCGCTGGATGCCTTGGATAGCGGAAACGCCCTTCGTGTAGCGGAGCAGGATCTTGAGCATGCCCTGCTTGCCATCTTCCACGACGACGAACTTCTTGATGAAACCTTTTTCCTGCAGAACGCGAGCAATTTCACGCTTCAGGTTGCTGGCAGGAATGTCCACCACGGGCAGCTGCGCCTTAGCGGCGTTGCGGATGCGGGTGAGCATATCGGCGATAGTATCTGTCATTGCCATTTGTACTCTCCTTACCAGGACGACTACCGGGGATTTCGCCGGCGAGTGCCATTTCGCGGAAGCAAATACGGCAAAGGCCAAAGCGGCGCATAAAGGCGTGCGGCCTACCGCAACGCTTGCAACGATTGTACCCACGAACGGTAAACTTCGGAGTACGCTTGCATTTTTCAATCATTCTTCTGCTTGCCATGGTATTACCTTACTTACGGAAGGGGAGTCCAAGATTTTCGAGCAGGGCACGGCCTTCGTCGTCCGTCTTAGCGGAAGTGACGAAAGAGATGTCCATACCGAACGTACGGGAAACCTTGTCGATATCGATTTCGACAAAGATGGTCTGTTCCTTGATACCGAGGGTGAAATTACCCTTGCCATCGAAACCACGGCGGGCGAGACCACGGAAGTCACGGACACGCGGGAGGTTGATGTTGATGAAACGGAACAGGAAGTCCCACATGATGTCGCCATGGAGGGTCACCTTGGCGCCGATACCGATACCTTCACGGAGGTGGAAGTTAGCGATAGCCTTCTTGGCGTTGGTGATGACGGCCTTCTGGCCAGTGATAGCAGTGAGGGTATCCACAGCTTCGTCGAGAATCTTGCGGTTCTGGGAAGCAGCGCCAACGCCCATGTTGAGGACGATCTTTTCGAGGCGCGGGATTTCCATCACGTTCTTGTAGGCAAACTTTGCTTGCAAGGCCGGAACTACTTTTTCGAGATAAAATTGCTTCATCTGGTTCATTGTTACACAGCCTTTCCAGTCTTCACGCTGGTGCGAACGCCCTTCTTGCCCTTTTCGCGAACGATACGGGTACGGACGGGAGTATTGCCTTCGAGCAGCATCACGTTAGAAATGTCGATCGGCATTTCCTTTTCAATGATACCACCGGTTTGGTTGGTCTGGCTCGGCTTCTCGTGACGCTTGCGGACGTTCACGCCCGACACGGTCACCTTGCCGGCCTTGACACTGATCACGGTGCCGGTCTTGCCCTTGTTGGCACCGGAAATCACCTTGACGTTATCATTCTTCTTGATGTTAGCCATTACAGAACCTCAGGTGCGAGGGAGATGATCTTCATGTAATTCTTTTCGCGGAGCTCACGAGCCACCGGTCCAAAAATACGGGTTCCACGCGGTTCACCATCCTTAGTGATGAGAACAACGGCGTTGTCCGAGAAACGAATGAACGTTCCGTCCGGACGGGAGATTTCTTTGCGTGTACGCACGACAACGGCTTCAGCTACGGAACCCTTCTTCACCTTGCTCTGGGGGATAGCGTCCTTAACGGCTACCTTGATGACATCACCGATGCTAGCATAGCGACGGTTCGTGCCACCCAAAACACGGATGCAGGCGACTTCCTTGGCTCCACTGTTGTCAGCCACGACGAGTCTGGTTTCTTCTTGAATCATAATTCGCCTTACTCCAGGAGTTTACTTCTTCTTTTCCACGATACGGACGAGGCGCCAGCGCTTCGTCGCGGAAAGCGGACGAGTTTCCATGATTTCCACCAGGTCGCCTTCGCCGGCTTCGTTACTTTCGTCGTGAGCCTTGAGCTTCTTGGTGGTGGTCATGATCTTGTTGTACATCGGGTGACGCTTACGGTTGACGACTTCGACCGTAATGGTCTTGTCCATCTTGTCGGAAGTGACGACACCCTGTTTGACTTTACGAAGGTTTCTATCCATTTCCTGCTCCTGCCCGGCTTATGCCTTGGCCTTTTCGCTGAGGATGGTCTTGATCCTGGCGATGTCCTTGCGGGTCGTCTGGATCACAGAGGGTTTTTCCAAATTACCGAGCTTCGCAGTCATACGGTAATTGAACAAATCGAGATTCAACTGAGCCAGTTTTTCCTTGAGCTGGTCAACGCCCAGTTCCTTCAATTCACGTGCTTTCATTAGATCTCCGATTCTTCGATGATTTTGCACTTGAGGGGGAGCTTCTGTGCTGCGACATGGAGAGCTTCCATGGCGAGTTCACGTTCGACACCACCCATTTCAAAAAGGATGCGACCCGGGAGAATCACGGCTGCCCAGAATTCCACAGCGCCCTTACCCTTACCCATACGGGCTTCGGCAGGGTGACGGGTAACCGGCTTGTCGGGGAACACACGGATCCATACGCGGCCACCACGCTTGATCTTACGAGTCATAGCGATACGGGCTGCTTCCAATTGGCGAGCTGTCAGCCAGCACTTTTCAAGAGCCTGAATGCCGAATTCGCCGAAGGCCATGTAGTTGCCGCGAGAAGCGACACCCTTCATACGGCCCTTCATCTGCTTACGATGTAATGTTCTTTTAGGACTCAGCATAATTACTTCTCTCTCTTGTTGTCGGACATGACGTCCTTACCAATCTTTTCACCGTGCATGACCCACACCTTGATACCGATGGCGCCATAAACGGTCTTAGCAATGGAGGTTGCATAATCGATATCAGCACGGAGGGTGTGCAGAGGCACGCGGCCTTCAGCATACTTCTCGACGCGGGCGATTTCGGCACCGCCGAGGCGGCCACCGCACTGCACCTTGATACCTTCCACACCCATGCGCATAGCGCTCTGGATGGCGCGCTTCATGGCGCGGCGGAAGGAGATACGCTTCTCGAGCTGACGAGCGATGTTTTCAGCGACCAACTTGGCATCCGTTTCCGGGCGCTTGATCTCGTGGACGCTAATATAGATTTCTTTACCGGTGAGGAACTGGAGTTCGCTCTTGACGCGTTCCAATTCTTCGCCCTTCTTGCCGATGATGATACCCGGACGGGCGGTAAAGAGGTTGACATTCACCTTCTTCGGCATACCACTTGGATTCCCAACCGCGGATAACGCCAAGACGAAGACCATTAGGATGAGTTTTGTGACCCATTGTTAATTCTCCTTGTCTGCGACGACGACGGTGATGTGGGAGAGCGGCTTTTCGATACGGAAAGCGCGACCCTGGGAACGCGGATGAATACGCTTCATGATCGTACCGCCATCAGCAGTGATGGTCTTGATCACGAGTTCTTCGGCAGCTACCGGAGCGGCAGACTTCTGCTTGAAGTTTGCGACAGCGGACTTGAGGGCGTTTTCGATGAGCGGAGCGCCCTTGGTCTGCGTATGGAGGATGGAAAGCATGGCGAAAGCTTCGTCAACGCGCTTTCCACGAACCAGGTCCACAACGCGGCGGAGCTTGCGTACGCCGTAACGGACGTTTTTCACTTTAGCAACAGCTTGCATTATTTGCCTCCAGCAGAGGTTTCAGTCTTGCGGTGACCACGGAAAGTACGGGTCATAGCAAATTCACCGAGCTTATGGCCGACCATGTTTTCAGAAACATAGACCGGGAGGAACTGCTTTCCGTTGTACACGGAGAAAGTGAGTCCGACCATATCCGGGACGATGGTGGAACGACGGGACCAGGTCTTGATCGGCTGCTTCTTGTCGGAGCCAGCCATAGCCTGGGCTTTGCTGAGAACGTGGGAATCCACGAACGCACCTTTCTTAAGGGATCTCGACATGAATTAGGCCCTCTTCTGACGACGGCGCACGATGTACTTATCGGTACGCTTATTGTTACGAGTTTTAGCACCCTTGGAGTTCTTACCCCACGGAGAGCACGGATGACGACCACCAGAGGTACGTCCTTCACCACCACCGAGCGGGTGGTCGACCGGGTTCATCACGACACCGCGGACAGCGGGACGCTTACCGAGCCAGCGAGAGCGGCCGGCAGAGCCCGAGGATTCATTCATGTGATCGATATTGGAAACCTGACCGACAACAGCGAGGCAGTCTTCGGAGATGTAGCGAACTTCGCCACTCGGGAGACGGACCTGGCAGAGCTTGCCGTCCTTGGCAACGAGTTCAGCAGCGGCACCGGCGGAGCGGACCAGCTGGGCACCCTTGCCCGGCTTCATTTCGATGTTATGGATCAAGGTGTTCAGCGGGATGTCGCGGATCGGGAGGGCGTTACCCACGCGGAATTCGGCACCTTCGCCGGCATTCAGCACATCGCCAACCTTGATATCGGCCGGGGCGATGATGTAGGCACGCTTGCCGTTCTGGTACTTGACCAGGGCGATACGAGCTGTACGGTTCGGATCGTACTCGATCGTTTCGACAGTGCACGGAGTGCCCGCGAACTGGCGCTTGAAGTCGATGAGACGATACAGTTTCTTGTGGCCACCGCCACGACGGCGGGAAGTGATTTCACCAGCATTGTTACGGCCGGAGCTACGCTTGATGCCTTCGGTGAGCGGCTTGTACGGCTTTTCCGCAGTGATTTCCTTGCGGTCACCAATCTGCTTGTAGCGCAGCGTCGGGGTAAGAGGGCGATAAGATTTCAGACCCATGATTATACTCCTTCGAACTCGGCAATCTTTTGCCCGGCCTTAAGTGTGATGTAGGCCTTCTTCCAGTTGGACTTCTTGCCGGCGACCATGCGGACGCGCTTGATCTTGCCGCGGTTGATCAACGTATTGACCGAAGCGACCTTGACATCGAAGCGCTTTTCGATAGCAGCCTTGATATCGTCCTTGCTAGCGTCGAGGGCAACCTTGAACACATACTTGCGAGCACCAGACTTCGGATTCACCATGTTCCTGGCGGTATCTTCGGTCACGTGCGGCGCAACGAGAATTTCGTGAATTTCTTTCATTAGCGGCCTCCTTCAAGTTCGCTCAAAGCGGCTTGAGAGATCACGACATTGTTCGCGCGGACGATATCGTAGGTGTTGACATCTTCAACGCGAGCGCAGCGAACCCAAGGAATGTTGTTGGAGGAAAGGTACAGGTTCTGGTCCTTGGCGCTAACGACGAAGAGGACGTTGCGCTGTTCGATACCGGACTTGGTAAGAACGGCGAGCAGGTCCTTGGTCTTCGGGGTGTCGAAGCTGAGGGATTCGAACACGAAGAACTTGCCTTCCTGGGCCTTCGTGGCGAGGGCGGAGTGGAAAGCGATCTTCTTGACCTTCTTGTTCACCTTTTCGAAGTAGTCATGAGTCTTCGGACCGTGAGCCTTGGCACCACGCACCCAAACAGGAGAGGTGTTCTGGCCGGAACGGGCGCGACCCGTGCCCTTCTGCTTCCACGGCTTCTGGCCACCGCCGCTGACTTCAGACTTGGTCTTGGTCTTGGCGTTGCCCTGGCGAAGGTTGTTCAAGATAGCCTTGATGTGCAGGTACATGCACACCTTGTTGACTTCTTCATCAAAAAGAGCCGGGAGCTGGATATCATTCTTAAAATCGCCTGTTGCGGCGAAAAGCTTTGCACTAGCCATTAGTCTTTCCTCACCACGATAATGCTGTTCTTCGGGCCCGGGACAGCGCCACGGACGAAGATCAGGTTGCGGTCGCCGTCAATCTTGACGACCTGGAGGTGCTTGACGGTCACTTTCTTGTTGCCGTATTGACCAGGCATACGCTTGCCCGGGAACACGCGGCCCGGATAGGAGTGAGCGGACGTACCACCCGGTTCGCGCATGTTGTGCGTACCATGGGAACGAGGACCGCTGTGGAATCCGTGGCGCTTGATGGCACCAGAGAAACCGTGACCCTTGGAAATGCCGGAGACGTTCACCATCTTGGCATCGGCGAAGTCGGCAGCACCGAATTCCTTGCCAACCGGCCAGGATTCGAGATCAGCGACGTCAAATTCGGCGAGGTGTTCGCGAACAGCAACATCAGCCTTCTTGAAGTGGCCGATTTCTGCCTTGCTGGCACGCTGTTCTTTCTTAAGACCAAAGCCGATCTGGACGGCAGTGTAACCGTCCTTTTCTTCTGTCTTGTGGGAAACGACCACGCACGGACCGGCTTCGAGAACCGTGACAGGGACGCATTCGCCCTGTTCCGTGAACACTTGGGTCATTCCCAACTTCTTTGCGAGAATACCGTTCATTGTTATTAAACCTTAATTTCGACGTCGACACCAGCCGGCAAGTCAAGTTTCATGAGGGAATCAACAGTCTGCGGCGTAGCATCAAGGATGTCGATGAGACGCTTGTGCGTACGGGATTCAAACTGTTCACGAGAGGTCTTGTCGATATGCGGAGAGCGGAGCACCGTATACTTCTGGACTTTCGTCGGGAGAGGGATGGGTCCCGCAATGCGGGCACCCGTTTGCTTAGCTGTATTCACGATGTCTTGAGCAGAGCGGTCGATCATACGATGATCGAAGCTCTTCAAGCGAATACGTATGCGTTCACCAGCCATGATTATTCCTTACTTGATGATTTCGGTTACAGAGCCAGCACCAACAGTACGGCCACCTTCGCGGATAGCGAAGCGGAGCTGCTTTTCCATGGCGATCGGGGCGATGAGGTCAACGTGGATCGTGACGGTGTCACCCGGGGTCACCATTTCGACGCCTTCCGGAAGCTGAATCGTGCCGGTAACGTCGGTGGTGCGGAAGTAGAACTGAGGACGGTAGCCGTTCATGAACGGCGTGTGGCGGCCACCTTCGTCCTTCGTGAGA
>CACXKY010000020.1 GCA_902768325.1 Fibrobacter succinogenes | reverse complement strand
TAAATGACTTCGATGGCGACCATATTACAGATATGGCTCTCAGGGATCCGTCGACCAATAATATATACATTCGTTCCAGTCAAACTGGGTGTCACTTAAAATTCAACTATACGCCCATTGGCAAAAGTAAACAGGTATATGAATTATGGCCGTACGAATTATCAAAAAACAGTTCCGTAGTGGGAACGTATTTTACCGGCGACTTCGATGGCGACGGCATTGGCGATCATATGATACTGAATGAATCAACTGGTGCTAGCGAAATTCACTTAAGTAGAGGCGGAGCCTGGATCGAGAAGAGAACCTTCCCCATTTTGAAAAACTTGACTTCTAAGACTATTCTCGTTGGAGATTTTGATGGGAATGGTTATTCCGACATTTGCATTATCGATATGACAAACTATAAATATTATTTTTATGCCTTCGGAGACGACCCAAATAATCGCAACCCCTACGTACTCCCATATATTCCAAGAACACAAGTCAAGTACGTAGATTACTCTCCTTCGCATATTGTTTATGCCAAGAAGGCTATCAAGCCCGCTGAGCCCGAAATCGAGCAAGAAGAGGCCATGCCGAGCTTCGATGCGTACGTTCAAGACCATAAACTTGTCGTAAGCAACACTCTCGCCGGCCAAAAGGTGGTTGTATTCGATATGCGCGGCAAGGAAATCAGCCGCAAGGTATCGAACGGTATGGACTTGACGTTTGACATCCCCACTAAGGGCACGTACATCGTTCGTTCCGGCAAATCTTTCCGCAAGATTTCAATCAAGTAACCAAACATAGCTCTTTCAAAACAGGCTCCGCACAACCGTGCGGAGCTTTGTTTTTTTGACATTTTACTTGGGCATAGCCGAGCCGTAGAGTTAGCTTTTTCTTGCGACTTCTGGATGTTCAAAAAAGACATGTTCGTAAGCCGAGAGTCGCGAGCATGCTTGCATGCTCATGACCGAGGCGAAGAACATGCTTTATTATTTGACCAAAGGTCAAATAATAAAGAAAGGGCCCTCTTACGAGAGCCCTTTCCTAAGAAGGAGAAAATATTGAGTTTTTTGTCAAGGCCAGAATCCTAATCAAGAGGGAATATGGTGAGGATTCTTGGTGGCACCTGTCAAATCTCAACGACGAAAAATATAGCCTTGTTTTTGTCGGTTGAAACTTCTGATTTGCTTATTTTTCTTCTCAAAAGAACTTACACGAAAAAAACTTTTTACGTAGGCATTATTCTTCGCGGAAAATGATCTTGCACTTCGGAACGAAACGGAAACCGCCGCGGCGGTGACGTTCGATTTCGAAGTACTTCTTGACGCCTTCGCTCGGCTTGTTCGGATCATCGCAACCATTGATATGGGCGATAACGCGGTTCAAGCGGCTTTCGAAGTTCGGGCGCAGCGGATCCATGCAGATAGCCGGATCGCGCTTGAATTCGCGGTTCTCGTATTCCTCGCGGCCCGTCGCCGTGTATTCACGGAGCAAGTTGCGGAGGATTCGTGCAGGCACGTTACGCATCAAGTGCTTGCTGTTCACGGAAATCGAGTCATCGCTCTTGTAGTAGATGACCGTCACGGAGTCGTTCATGGCTTCCAACAGCTGTTCCTGAGCCTTCTGGATGGGCTTCCAGGAATCGAATTCCTGCCTGACCACCGCGCTCATCAACTTGTTGAACGGTTCCGGAGCAACAATGTCGGCCTTGTAGTCGACAAAGGCGATAGATGCCGGAGCACCGTAATAGCAGTCCTTCTGGATGAGCAGCGCGCCAACCTTGGCATCGACGACATCCTTCAAAGCCTTGACGCAAACGATATTCTTTTCCGCTTCCACGTCCCATTCCAGGCCGTTTTCAGCGAGGCATTCAGCGAAGGTCATGTTCTTACCGACCTTCTCGCCATTGACATACACATAGCCGTCTTCGCCGATTTCAGCCGTTTCACGGCCTTCAAGCGCTTCAACAAAGGAGGTCTGCGAAGCCCTGAAATCAATATGTTCGTACGGAGGAGTACCCAGGAGAACCGCACCCACCTGGACTAGGCCATTGAACCAGCGCATGGGGTTCGTGATGAGCACGCCCGGCGTTTCAAAGCGGAATGCGAAATATTCCTTGCGGAAGCCATCCACCAGGTCGCGCTTGAGGAACTTCGGATCCGTGAGCAGCGGATAGCGCTTGGGGATGATGTCGAGGCAAAGCTGGCGGACGTCCTTGGTCGCATAGAACTGCGACACATAAGGCAGATAGGAACGCAACACGCTGCGGGCGGGAACGGCCTCGAATGCAGCACAGCGATCCACAATGCGCTGGACGAACGCATCCGGATTTTCGCCCCGTTCGTAAAGCCAGTTGACCACGTTATTCATCATGAGGCGGTGAATACCTTCATCCACGAAAGTATCTTCAAAGTAGATGTCGTTCAACAGTTTGACATTGAACCGAGGATCTCGCTTCACGAGCGTAACGATATCTTTGATGGGATAGCTAATTAATAGTTCAATATGAGTTAGCTGAAGAAATAAATTGGAAAGCATTTCCACCTCTTTTTTTTCTTTCACCGCAAATGTAGTTATTTTAATATCGGAAAAGTTCATTTTGTTATATTTTCTGCAATGAAATCGGCAGAAATACACTTTTTAACAGATGAAATCATCAATAAAATAGCTGCTGGGGAGGTCATTGAGCGCCCCGCTTCTGCCGTTAAGGAACTTATCGAGAACTCAATCGATGCCGGAGCCACCCGAATTCAGGTTCAAATAGAACAGGGCGGCAAGAAAAAAATACAGGTTTCCGACAACGGAAAAGGCATGGGAAAGGCCGATTTGGACCTCTGTTACCTGAGGCATACTACATCCAAACTAGCCGCCGCCGAGGACCTTTTCCACCTACAAACGAACGGATTTCGCGGAGAAGCAGTCGCTTCCATCGCCGCGGTGTCCAAAATGACCATCACTAGTGCCACGGAAGAAGGCGAATGTAACCGGATCGTCCTCAGTGCGGGGAACGTCGTCGAAGAGGAGACCTGCGCTGCAGGTCGTGGGACAACCTTCCTTATCGAAGACCTCTTTTTCAACACCCCCGTGCGCAGGACCTTCCTCGGTAGCGAGACCTCCGAAACGTCCAAAATTCTCGATGTCATCATCAAGATCGCTATCGCCCACCCCGAAATACGCTTTGACTACAAGGTCGGCGACAAGTCTGTCTTTGTCGGTGTCCCGGGAGAACTGCGGAGCCGCCTAGCCGAGACCATCGGTTCCGGTATCGCCAAGAAACTGCTCCCCGTCGACTATACGGAATCCGGGGTCCACGTCACCGGGTTCGTTTCCCCGTCTACCGAAACCAACGGGAAGCGTTACCACCAGTACTTGTTCATGCGCAACCGCCCCATCGAGTGCAAGACGATTGCCAAGGCCATTTCGCAGACCTACGAGCCGTACGGCGTCCAGTGCAAGCCCGTTACCGTGCTGTTCCTCGACATGCCGGATGCCGAATTCGACGTCAACGTCCACCCGGCCAAGCGCGAAGTCCGCTTCGCCAACCAGAGCCTCGTGTTTCTCGTGGTAACGCATGCCATCCGGGAAGCCCTCAAGCAGGAATTCGAAAAGAACTCCCCGTTCATCGACTTGAGTACCGCAAGCCAGGACACGGAGTGGAAGCTCCCTCCCCCGCCCATGGCCATGAACGTCTGTTCGCCCAAGCCACGCCCGATTGTAACGGCCGACAAGCCCAGGACGCCTGAACGCGACGAAATCCAGGATCTGTTTTCGCAACCCGAAGCCGGCAAGATCATTTCGCTGGAACCCGACCAGGGGAACGTCCCTCCACCACCCAAGGAACATCATCCCTGGGAGCAGCCGACGCTATTCCAGATTGCAAACACCTACATCGCCGGTGAAGACGCCGAAGGTCTTTTAGTCATCGACCAACATGCCGCCCATATGCGAGTGCTGTACGAGCAAGCCCTGGAAAGCCTGCAGAACGGAATCTCGATGGACAGCCAGGAACTGCTCTTCCCGGAGCTCACCGATTTTTCCAAAGCGGAAAAGGCAATCTTCCCGAACGTCGATTCGCAGCTCAAGAAGTTGGGATTCCACATCGAACCCTTCGGCGGAGACACCTACCAGATTCGCGCCATCCCAAGCCACCTTCCCTTGTCCCGCGCCACAAAGGCCGTCCACGAATTCTTTGAGGACTGCCTTGCCGACGGGGAAACCGACATGGTGAAGATTCAGGAATCCATCGCGAAGGCCTGGGCGCGGACAAACGCCTTCCAGGCCGGGGACCGTCTAAAGCCCGAAGAAATGGCTAGCCTCGTGGGACAGCTGATGACAACCGAGACGCCGCTCAAGTCGCCCTACGGGAACCCGACCCTAATGCGCATCACTCTCGACGAACTCGCTAAAAAGTTCCGCCGCTGATTTTCCACCCTGCAATTGCTGTTCCAGTTCCGCGACCAGACCGGTCGCGTTTTTGTTCAGGGATTCTTCCAGAGCCTGCCGTATCTGCGGTTCTTGTCGCCGCAACGCCCACGGAGCACAGATAAACTCTCTTACCGCTGCACGGCCAAGCAAGATGTTCGGCATAGCAAAGTACTTTGCCTTCACAAAAAGGCTTCCCAAGACATACGTCAGCCTATCGGGAACCGTAGCCACCACCAGAGGGCATCCGGAAAGCGATAATTCCAGAGTCACGGTTCCAGGTGCGGCCAGGGCACAAGACGCCCGGCCATACGTTTCGCGACGTTGCAAAGCGTCTTTTGCGGAAACTTCTACCGCAATCCCCTTCGGCGCTGTTCCGCCAAACGCATTACGCACAACATTTTCAAACAATTTCAGTAGGGATTTCCTGGCAGCAAAAATCTTGACCGGGCGCTGCATATCGCGCACGACCCGCAAGTACATTTTCAGGTTCCGCACCGCTTGAGACCGACGGCTCCCCGGAAAGAGGAAGATTCCCTCACCGCCTCTTGGCTCTAAAGGCGATGTCAAGAAGGGGTGCTTCAGAAGTTCGGCACGGCAACCGAGTGCCTCGTAGCGTTCGCGTTCAAAACCGAAGAGAACCGCGAGACGAATCCCCTGCAGTTTGCTTGCGCGAGACTCCTTCCACGCCCATACCTGCGGAGGCGCGACGTACAGCACAGGCTTCCCTAGCCGTTTGGCCAATGCGCAAAGCCTCATATTGAAACCGGGGTAATCGATGGCGATAAGCCCGACGCAGTCGGGGTGCATCAACGCACCGCGCAAGGTCGCATACGCCCGGCGCAAACGGAAATAATGCGGAAGAACGTCTCCAAATCCCGATACGGGCAAGTCCTCGTAATCGGCAAGCGGTTGAAGACCCGCGGACTGCATGCGCGCACCGCCCGTCCCATGTGCCGCAAATCCGGCGGCCACAACCGCGGCAACAAAGGATTCGCCTAAGACATCGCCCGAATCCTCTCCGGCACATAGCAGGTAGTATTTCATCAGCGGCGGGGCTTCCCCGAAACCCAGAGCTTGAGAACGCCCATATCGCGCTTGAGCCAGTTCATCAGTTCCTGGTTGTATTCCAATTTATATTTATGCAAGACAAGGCCATGTTCGTAGAGGGAATCCGTCTCGATATGGCAAACCAGCTTGCAGGAATGTTCGCCTTCGAAGGCCTCGAACCGCTGCAGGCCCTCCTCGAGTTTCGCGAGGAATTCGTCATTCAGCATCTGCGAGTAGAACGACACATGGACGTAGTTCACCATCGCGCTGCGCACGTAGTCGAGCTGGTAAGCATCTTCCACGATAATCTGCGTCTCTTCCATTTCCTTGCGGTCCTTGTCGCGCTGGTGTTCCAAGATACCCTTGACCAGAATTCTGTCGTCCTGCGAAATAATGTCGCGGAACTTTTCCCATTCGTCCTTCTTGAAGAACAGGCCTGTTTCGCCATGGAAGTCCTGGATTTGCCCAAAGCCAATGGTATCGCCGCGCTTCGTTTCTACCGAGCGCATCTTGGTAACCACACCGCCCACAAAGACGGTATTGCCCACCTTCCTTTCCAGGTCATCGGCGGCAAGGCTCGTCGTCGTAAATCCCTGCAATTCCGGGCGGAACTCGTCAAGCGGGTGGCCCGAAAGGAACATGCCGAGCACTTCGCGTTCCTTGTTGAGCATTTCCATGCAGCTCCATTCCTCGGCATCTTCCAGCACTTCGGCAATGTTCGGCATCGCGGCGGCACCGCCCAAATCGAATAGCGACATCTGGCCCTTGGATTTGTCTTCCTGATCCTTGGCGGCGACTTCCATCGCGCGGTCCACGGTGGCCATGAGTACGGCGCGGCTCCCGGGCAAATCGTCCAAGGCGCCCGCCATCACGAGGCATTCGAGCAACTTTTTGCTCAGGGGCGGATGCTTTTCCTTGAGGCTTCCCTGGTAGGCGGCCACGCGCTTGCAAAAATCGAATATATCCTTGAACGGACCGTTCTTTTCGCGCTCGGCCACAACGTCTTCGATAACCGCGAGACCCACATTGCGGATACCCGCGAGCCCGTACAGAATCTGGCCCTTCTCGTTTGCGGTAAACACGCCGTAAGAAGTATTGATGTTCGGCGACACCACCTCGATTCCAAGGCGTTTGCATTCCTGGATGATGGTGACGATGTCTTCCGTCTTGCCCATCTTCGAGGTCATCGAAGCCGCCATGTATTCGGGGCCGTAATTAGCTTTCAGATAAGCCGTCTGGTAAGCCACGTAGGCGTAAGCCGCCGCATGGCTCTTGTTGAAGGCGTATCCGCAGAACGGGAGCACCGCATCCCAGACCTTCTGGATCATGGCGCGGTCGTAGCCCTTCGCAAGGCACTTCTCGAAGAATTCCGGTTCAAGCTTTGCCATCTTCTCGGGCATTTTCTTGGCCATGATACGGCGGATATTGTCAGCGCCGCCCAGCGTGTAGCCACCCAGGATCTGGGCAAGCTTCATCACCTGTTCCTGGTACACAATCACGCCGTACGTTTCGCCCAGAACCTGTTCCAAGTCAGGATGGTAGCAGTCGATTTCTTCCTTGCCGTTCTTACGCGCAATGAAGTGCGGGATCTGTTCAATAGGCCCCGGGCGGTAAAGGGCGTTCATAGCGATCAAGTCAAAGATTCGCGTCGGTTTCAGCTCGCGCAGGTACTTCTGCATACCCGGAGATTCAAACTGGAACACCGTAGTCGTCATGCCCTTGCCGAGCAAGTCAAAGGTTTTCTTGTCATCGAGCGGGATATGGCCCATGTCCAGGTCAATCTTGCGATTCTTCTTGACCATGTTCACCGTGTCCTGGATGATGGACAAGTTGATGAGGCCAAGGAAGTCCATCTTTAAAAGCCCGATGTCTTCGGCGTAGTGCTTGTCGTACATCACCACCGGCGTATCGTCAGGAGCGGCACGGTAAAGCGGGGCAAGGTTGTAAATCGGGGTCGGCGTAATCACCACGCCGCAAGCATGCACGCCCGTCTGGCGCGGCAAATCCTCGAGCGAGAGCGCGATGTTCCACAAGTTCTGGTAGCTGGGGCGGCTGTTGATGAGCGCCTGCAGCGGTTCAGGGCTGTATCCGTCTTCGAGGTTGTTGCCCTTCTTGTCTTTGCCAGTCCAGGCCTGCTTAAGGCTAAAGTTCAGCGTGCGCTGCGGGAACAGCTTGGTAATGACCTTCGCTTCTGCCGGCGGGAATCCGAGGACGCGGGCCACGTCTGTCACCACGGCCTTCGACTTGAGCATACCGTAGGTAATGATCTGCCCCACGCAATCATAACCGTACTTGTCGGTCACGTACTGGATAACGCGGCCGCGGTCCCTATCCGCGATGTCGGTATCGATATCCGGCATGGAAACGCGCTCGGGGTTCAAGAAACGTTCGAAGAGCAAATCGAACTTGAGCGGGTCAATGTCGGTAATGCCGATGATGTAGGTAACGAGCGAGCCAGCTGCGGAACCACGTCCCGGCCCCACGGGAATCCCGTGTTCACGCGACCAGTTGATAAAGTCCCACACGATCAGGAGGTAGCCCGCCACGTTCATGTTGCGGATACAGTTCAACTCCTTGTACATGCGCTTGGCCACGTCGGTCTCGTGCGCGGGGAACTTGAAATCTTCGTCGGGAAAACGCCACTTGAGGCGCTCGTTACAAAGGTGCGTTATATATATATCCGCATCGCCACCCGGTTTGCACCAGCGGTGCGTATTCTTTTCCCAAGCCTTGTTGTCCTCTTCGGTAAAGAATTCCGGCTGGGACAAGCGATCAATTTCGGCCTTGTCTTCGTCGGTAAGCGCGTCAGGTTCAATACCCTTCTCGGCGCAATACTGCTCCGTGACTTTTTTCTTCTTGTCCTTGATGACGCCCTTCAACTCGCGTTCACGAATTACCGGATACTCCGCATCGTATTCGGCCTTCATGTATCCCTTGATTTTCTGATATTCCTCGGAGGCGAGGAATTCTTCGGGAATCTTGAAGCGCGGCCAGAAATCGTCGCCAATGCCGGTCTTGACGGTAAAGTTACAGCGTTCCGCAATCTTGACCGTATTCTCGATGGCGCCCGGAATATGGCCGAACAGCTTGACCATTTCCTCTTCGGAGCGGAAATAGAACTGGTCCGTGGGAAAACGCGCGTCCGTAAAGTCGTTGAGAGTCGTCTTTAGCGAGATACAGCGGAGCACCTTGTGCGCCATGGCATCTTCGGACTTTATGTAATGCACGTCGGCAACAGCAACGACCTCGCGGCCCATTTCCTTAGCGAGCTGCACATTGAACTCGTTGACCAGCTTTTGCTGGGGAACCCCATTATCGCATACCGAAATGTACAGGTGGTCGCGGTCAAAAATCTTGTCCAGCGCATCCATATATTCGCGCGCCTGGCTGTTGCGACCCGCCGCAACGTTCTGCCCGTAGCGGCTAAAGAAGTCGCCCGCGATAGCGATAAGGCCTTCCTTGTGCTGGTTCACCACCTCCAGCGGCACCGAGGGAATTTCGGCCCAGCGGTCGCTTTCTTCGTAGCGGTAACTCACAATGCGGAGCAGGTTGTAGTAGCCCTTCTCATTCTCGACAAGCAAGGTCAGGCGTTCAAAAGTCGTCGGGTCCTTCTGGCTCGCGCTCGAGGAATCCACGTAAATATGGCAGCCGTAAATGGTCTTTATCGGCGGGAGCCCCTGTTCCTTGCGCTTCTTGTTCAAGTCCTTGCCGCGGGTCTGGATTTCCAGGATACCGAACATGGCTCCATGGTCCGTAAGGGCGACCGCCGGGGCGTTATCCGCAGCAGCGGCGTCCAAGATGCCGTCGAGACGTGCCGACGACTGTAGAACAGAAAACTCAGAATGCACTTGCAGGTGAACAAAAGCCATGCCCCCAATTTAGTAAAGGAACCCCTAGCCTTAAACCGAGGCCAAAATAAAAGAGCCCCCTCTAGGGGGAGCTTTTCAAAAACCGTTTTTTTACACCAAACGCACAAAACTCACAGTTGAAAAATTGTATTTTTCAACATATGAAACGAGCACTTATTACAGGTATTACCGGGCAGGATGGTTCCTACCTGGCCGAATTTCTTCTTTCTAAAGGCTACGAGGTTTTCGGGCTGGTCCGTCGCAAGAGCAAGCTGGACTTCAACAACGCCGAACACCTCAAGGGCAAAGTCACCTTTATTTTCGGCGACATGACGGACTCTGCGTCCCTCATCCGCGCCATGGAAATCGCAAAACCCGACGAAATCTACAATCTGGCAGCACAGTCCTTCGTGACCACCTCGTGGGAAACCCCGCTTTCTACCGCCGACATCAACGCCATCGGCGTGACCAAGCTCTTGGAAGCCGTCCGACTCTGCAAGCCCGACACACGCGTTTACCAGGCCTCTACCAGCGAGATGTTCGGCAAGGTCCAGGCGATTCCGCAAAACGAAGATACGCCCTTCTACCCGCGTAGCCCCTATGGTGTTTCCAAGCTGTACGGCCACTGGATTACCAAGAACTACCGCGAAAGCTATGGCATGTTCGCCTGCTCGGGCATCCTGTTCAACCACGAATCGGAACGCCGCGGCGCCGAATTCGTGACCAGGAAGATTACGATTGCCGTCGCCAAGATCAAGGCGGGCAAGCAAGACGTGCTTGAACTCGGCAACATGGACGCGAGCCGCGACTGGGGCCACAGCGCCGACTACGTGCGTGCCATGTGGCTCATGCTCCAGCAAGACAAGGCCGACGATTTCGTCATCGCCACCGGAAAGACGCACAAGGTCCGCGAGTTCGTCTACCTCGCCTTCAAGGCCGCCGGCATGGAAATCGAATTCCACGGTACAGGCGTCGACGAATATGCGACCCTCAAGGGCACCGACAAGGTGGTCGTGAAGGTGAACCCGCAGTTCTTCCGCCCTGCCGAAGTCGACCTGCTCATCGGCGATGCCGCCAAGGCAAAGAAGGTCCTTGGATGGGAACCCGAAATCAGCTACGAACAGCTGGTCGAGCGCATGGTCAACAGCGACATGAAACTTCTCGCCGAAGGCAAGATTTAATGAATACCGTAGTCATCGGGGCAAATGGATTTGTCGGTGGCTACCTGGTGAAGGAGCTCGAGTCCGCAGGCCACAAGGTGACCGCCGTGGACATTCCGGAGGTGAACCTCCTGGACCGCGAAGGCCTCGAAGCCTTTATGGAAAAGGCTAAGCCCGATTACGTGGTGAATCTTGCCGCCATCAGTTCCGTAGGCGCTTCCTGGAAAGATCCCGTTTCAACGATCCAGGTCAACGTCGTCGGGACGCTCAACCTGTTGGACGCCATCGTCAAGCACGCTCCGCACGCCAAGACGCTCCTTATCGGGAGCGCCGAGGAATATGCCCAGACCGCCGAAATGAACGTGGCCTTGAGCGAATCCAGCGAACGCGAGGCCAGCAGCCCTTACGGCATCTCTAAAATCGCACAGGAAAATTTTGCGGAACTCTATCGCAAAAAATACGGCATCCAGATTGTATGCACGCGCTCGTTCAACCATACGGGCGTGGGGCAGAGAACCACTTTTGCACTCCCGAGTTTCGTGAAGCAGATTGCCGATATCGAAAAGGGCGGGCAGCCCGGGACCATCAAGGTCGGGAACCTCAGTGCTTGGCGCGACTTTTCGGACGTGCGCGACGTGGTGCACGTCTACCGCATGCTGCTGGAAAACAAGACGGAGTACGATGTTTACAACGTCGGTTCCGGAATCGCCCACAAGGTCGGCGACCTCCTGAACACCATCATCGGTTTTGCCTCCGTCAAGATCGAAGCCATCCAGGATCCCGAAAAGATGCGCCCCGTCGACATTCCCTACCAGTGCTGCGACAACGCGCGCATCGTACAGCTTGGCTATTGGAACGGCACCAAAATCGAAGACACGCTGAAGTGGATGTTCGAGCATGAAGTCGGAACCGAAAATCGCAATTGATGCCCGCATGGTAAGCCGTTCCGGAATCGGAACATGCATCCAGCATTGGCTCAGGGACGTGGGCTACAGCGTAGCGCTTGGCGACCCGAAGGACCTCGAAGCGTACAACGAAGTTCCTAAGCACATCCCCTTCATCAGCGGCATCTACGGCTATAAAGAACAGCTGAAGTTCCCGTACAGCAAGCTGCGCAAGGAAAAGCCCGACGTATTGCACGTTCCGCACTGCAACGTGCCGCTATTCTACCGCGGCAAGATGATGGTGACCATCCACGACCTCACCCACCTTGTCTACCCGGAATTCCTGCCGTCCAAAATCGTGCATTTCTATTTCAAGTTCATCTTCTGGTTCGTCTGCAAGCGCGCCAACCGCATCTTGGTGGATTCCGAAAGCACCAAGAACGACCTGCTCCGCTTTTACAAGGCCGATGCCAGCAAGATGACCGTCGTCCCGCTGGGCGTCGGCAAGGAGTTCGTCCGTAAGAACCGCGAAGACATCGACTACCTGTACGAAAAGTACAACATTCCCCGCGACAAGAAAGTCCTGCTTTACGTCGGGAACCTGCTCCCCCACAAGAACCTGAACAAGCTCCTGGAAGGTTTCGCCCGCATGCAGGGCCGTGAAAATTGCAGGCTCGTTCTTGTCGGCAAAGCTTTCGACGGACGTACGCAAGACACCCGCGAAAAGGATTTGGGAATCGAGAGACTCACCATCCACGCCGGCATGGTCAGCCAGGAGGACCTCGTAAACTTCTACAACCTTGCCGACCTTTTCGTACTGCCTTCGCTGTACGAAGGATTCGGGCTCCCGGTACTCGAGGCTTTCGCCTGCGGCACGCCCGTGGCGTGTTCCAACGTATCGTCGCTCCCCGAAGTCGGCGGAGACGTTGCCACGTATTTCGACCCGAAAGATCCCGAAAGCATTGCACGCACCTTGGAACGTTCCATTGACGCCAAGGGAAAGCACGATGCCGAAATCAATGCCTGGGTGAGCCGGTTCACTTGGGAAAACAGCGCGAAGCAAATTCGTGAAATTGCCACGGAACTTGCAGCAGAGTAAGGGAACAAAAATGCAGCAGGGTTCGGCAAAAAAGATTCTTTCCAGCTTGTTGAAGGCCGTCATCAGCGTCGGCGGCCTCGCCTATATCTTCTGGAAAGTTCCCTTTGCCGAAGTATACGGGCACTGGACCGCACAGGCATTGCCATGGATTTCGCTCATCCTGTTCTGCACCGTATTCAGCATGGCCATCCAGGCGAACCGCTGGCGCGGCCTCTTGCTTGAAGAAGGCAAGAAAATCAAGTTCCGCACGTTCTACGCCTACATAGCCCTCGGGTACTTTTTCAACAACCTGCTCCCGAGCGGGTTCGGCGGTGACGCCGTCAAGACCATCGCTTTCGGCAAGCGGTTCGGGAACATCGCCAACTCGGTCGCGGCCGTCGCCATCTCGCGCGTCATGGGACTCCTCGCCATGTTCCTCTGCTTCTTTGCAACGCTCCCCTTCGTCGTCGCGCGTTACGACATCCCGGCCATCTACACCGGAGCCGTCTGCGCCGTCGCACTCGTCTCCGTCCTCGTGATTGTCGGGGGGCTTTTCTCCGACAAGATAAAGCTGCCTTCGGGGCTTACCGCCAAGGTGCCGTTCCTGCTCAAGTTGCAAGACGCCTTCTCCATTTACCGCGGCTACAAAAAAGCCTTCCTGCTTTCGGGCCTCGATTCCATCTGGCTACAAATTTCGTCCATTGCCATCCACTACGCCTATTTCCAGGCCGTGGGTGTCCCCGTGGACCTCGCGACGATTACCGTATTCATGACCATCACCATCACCGTCTCGATGTTGCCGATTTCGATAAACGGCATCGGCATCCGCGAAGGCGTGAACGTGAGTTTGTTTACGGGCCTGCTCGGGATTCCCGCAGACATCGTCCTTGCGGCAGCACTTATCGGTTATATACCCATGCTGTTCCAAGCGGCGCAGGGAGCCGTAGTGCTTATTGCGAGCAAAAATAACCAGCCGCAGAATCAAAACGTTTAATTTAGACATTTTTTTTATATATTTCTTGCCAGGAGGACTTTTCATGAAAAGCTTCAAGATTTTCCCCATCCTCGCCCTTGGCGCCGTTTTCTTTTTCGCCGGCTGTGGCGACGACGGCAGTAGCGCTCCTGAAGAAACTGCCGGAGAAGGCGCAGCGGACCTTCCCAACACCCCGTCTTTCAGCGTCTATAGCTGCGAAGAACCCTCTGATGCAGAATCCCAGGCCAAGCTTGAATCGGCAAAGTCCAACATTTCCGACATCCTGCTCGATATCGGCGACGGCGATTTCAAGAGCGCACGAACCATTAGCGCCCAGACCAAGAAAGATTTCAAGGCTGTTCTCGATAAGTACCCCGGTAACTGCGAAGCCCAGCTTGGCTACGCCCTGAGCATCGTCACCGACCTGGTGAACAACCCCGAAATCAAGGCCTTCACCGACACCGTAATCAACAAGACCGACCTCGCCGACATGGGCGTGGACGATTTCAACAGCCTCCTCGTCACGACCGACGGACGACTCCTTACAACCATGGCGCAATCGGCAATGGCCAAAGCCATCCCGTCTATCGACTCCGCCATGATCTACATGAAGAACATCGTCGGCGACGCCAACTTCACCTGCCATTATACATACGAAGACCGCACCTTCGAACTGGACCGCGGAGAATTCGCCCCCACGCTTGCCGCCTTGTATGTCATCAAGTCGGTTCTCATCTTCGGGGCGAGCCTGAACATCGACTTCTCGGCCAACAAGAGCTATGCCTGGATGGATGCCGTGGAACATAGGGAAAACGTCCCCAGCGAAACGGCAAAGCAGCTTATTTCGCTCATGAGCAAGGAATCTTCGTTCTCCACAGTCTATAGCCAATGGATTCCGAGCTACAAGGACATTCCCAACTTGCTGGATTCCGCCATTGCTTTCGTAGAAGTCGGGCTCCAATACGGCATCGAAGAATCGAAGACCGGCTTGAAGACCCAAAAGGACGACCTGTACATTGTCGGTGACGACGAAATGTCCGACGTCAGCGTAAGCGACTTCCAGAAGGCTATCGACTCCCTGGAACACTATCGCAAGGCCCTCCACACCGGCGTCGAAGTGACGCTCCCCCACGGTTCAAAGGTCACCATAAACGTCGCCAAGTTCTTTGAGATTACTAACGGATGGCAGGAGTACCTCCCCTACCACAAGTTCAACGACGCATCCGCCTGGAACAACCCCGATGCGGCCGCCATCTGGGACGAAGATCCTGAATATTCCTTTGCAGAAAATGACCTACACGATCTGATTCTTGATCAATTGAGCCAGAAATATTCCATTGACAGCTACAACCTATCCCTCTACCGGGCATACTGGGCAGACGATGACGCCCTGGTATTATACATTAGCGCCCGAACCAAAAACGGTGAGTATCTCTACAAAGATTACAGCGTAAACGTGGATGGATGCAAACTCTCGTTCGAAGCTGAAAAATATGACGACAATTATGAATACTTCTTATACAACGATATTCCCGACATTGTATTCGTTCCTTCTCCGGTAACGCTCCGTTCCGAAGTATGCAAGGTTGAAAACGGAGTCACACTCTTCGCCTCCTTAGGATGGAGCAATACGCCCAACGCTTTCTACTTCACCGATGCCTCGGGTAAAAAGACCATCTCGATACAAGCCCTGGAAGCCGGGAAATTCAATAAAGCAACCGGCAGATTCGAAGACTATACATTGAATGACATGCAAAAGCTCATCTTCTTCCCCGACATCACATTCAACGGGGTCCTTCCGGGCATGACGGCAGACAAGTTCTGGAACATCCTCAAGACCGAAGGCCGCGACGCCGATTAAGGTGAAGTTCGTAAAGAGCACTATACTTGCCGTCGGCTTGGGGGCTTCGGCCTCCATGGCGGTAAGCAACGCCGGGCTCGCCAATTGCGGCGGGCTCTTTTTCCTGCATACGGACGACAAGCACCTTGCCGTAAAGTATTGCAGCGTCACCGATTCTCTCGGCCTGGATAACATCGGCGTTTACGGCGGGTTCCGCCATATTGCCGTCAGGGGTCGCTACAGCGAAAGCTGGGACCTTATCGGGACAGACGAGCTCGATATCGCAAACGCTGGCGTCGAAGGAAAGTTCAAGTACATCTCCCTGGGAGTCAACGTAAGCAACCTCCCCCTCGTCTTGTCGAGTCTTTCCATTTACCGCCCAGATTCGCTTTTCCGGTTCAGCACCCGCATTGGCCGCGGGACGCTTGACATCGGCGAAATACGGTGGTTCTCGGAACACGAAGACGATATCGTCCACGAACTGGCGGCTACCTGGGAATCGCACTTTCTCTACCGCGAAGTTTCGGCCGAAGCAAAGATAGGACGCCAACGCGTAGGCCTTTCGGGAAAATTCCTACAGACAACACCCGAAAATCCCGAAAAGGAATACTACATCAGGGACTCCATAAATATCGCAGCCCTGGAATTCAACTACGGTATTTCCATCGGCAGGAACGACTTTGCCGCAGGGTATGCCTTTGCAGACGCCGATGCCACCCTATACGGCATTTTCCACAAAGAGACAAGCTACAAGAGGTTCCTGTACCTGCCCATAGAGGCGCGCCTCCACCACGTCTACGCCAGTTGGGACCACAAGCCGCTCCGCACCGACCTGCATTTTGTACACCTGTCCGGTTCGACGGAAAAAAATCCGGACCGCTTTTTCGAAACCCTCGCCCCGAACCGTGCGCTCCCGACATCGATACTCAAGGCGCTATCCTTCGTGTTCCTCCAAAAGCAGTTCCGCGTGGATACCGATATCAATGTCCACGGGATTTTTGGCGGAGGCTCGTATAAGTGGGTTTTCGGGAACAAGTACGCCATAGCCCCCCACGTGGACCTGCACGGGTTCTATGCCGCGGGCGAAGCGGACATCCATAAAAAGACTGAAACGACCCTCCTGTTTACGTACAGAAGCGAAACCGCTCACTTTACCAGGAACTTAAACATCGCCGGTTGCTTCCTTTCACTCGGCACGGAATTGCGCCGCAGGGGAAACGCCAATATCGCCCTAGAATACGGAGTCACCCAGCTCATCCCCTTCTTTGTGAACTACAGCGAGACTTGGCCTAGTGACGTTGGCGAAAGTGAACCCGGCCAGAGCGGCCCCGGTGGCGGCGGTAGCGGACAAAGTAATAATGAAGAACCCGCTTCCGATAAAAGAAGCGGGGACTTGGAAGCTGAAAGTTGGGATCTTTTCCGAAACGGGTTTGCCACCCATCTCGGGATTTCTATCCGATTCTAGGAATTAAGCGCTATCCCCAGACCTCGGTTTTCAATTCGCGGTCCCACATGCCCTTGATGACATCGTCGACCTTCTTGCCTTCGAAGAGAAGCGCATGGACGGCGTTCACAATCGGCATCTCGACACCGAGCTTGTCGGCAAGCGCCTTGGTGCTCTTGCAGGTGGGAACGCCTTCGGCCACCATCTTCATGCCGGCCAAGACCTGTTCAATCGTTTCACCCCTACCGATGTGTTCACCCACATAGCGGTTACGGCTGTGCTGAGAAAGGCAGGTCACGATAAGGTCGCCCATACCGGCAAGTCCAGCGAAGGTTTCGGGCTTTGCACCGAGCGCCTTACCGAGGCGGCACATTTCAGCCTGGCCGCGGGTCAAAATGGCGGCGCGGGAATTGTCACCAATCTTGAATTTGCCGCTCGCTTCGAGCCCATAGAGCACGCCAGAAGCAATGGCAATCACGTTCTTCACGGAACCGCAGAGTTCCACGCCCACGATATCGGTCGAGCTGTAAACGCGCAGGTAAGAGCAGCTCATCACCTTCTGTACAAACTTTGCCGATTCTTCACTTACGCTCGCCGCAACGATAGCGGTGAGGATATGGCGGCTAACTTCTTCGGCATGGGAAGGGCCACTGAAAGCGACCATCTTGTCTTCGGTAAGCCAAGGGACATGTTCGAGAAGCACTTCGCTCATCAGCTGGTTCGTGCCTTCGAGAATACCCTTCGTCGCGCACACCACCACGGGTTCCTTGCCCTTGGCCGGAGTCCACTTGCCGAGGTTCTTGGCAACGCCGCCCATAAACTGGGACGGCACCACGATCATAACCATGTCGCAGCCTTCAAGAGCCGCATTCATATCGGTCGTATACTTGAAGTCCGCCGGGAAAATCACGCCGGGAAGTTTATCCTTGTACTGGTGTTCCGTCGAAAGCAGATCGACTTCAGCCTGGGAATTCGTCCAAAAAGACACATCACACTTATTCTCGTAAACCACCTGACCAAGCGTCAGGCCCCATCCACCCGTACCTAATACTGTAACCTTCATAGTATTCTTCCCTAATAAAAACGTTAGACGAGAGACGAGATATACGACACTCGGGACTTTGCCCCGTAGTGGATGTTATCCCCTATGGGGAGACGAGAGACAAGAGAGAACACTTTATATTTTACGCGAAGCGTCATTTTTATTCTTTCGTCTTTCGTCTGTAGGTGCGAAGCACCGTTCTTTCGTCTCATATTAACAATCTACAATTATTACGCCTTCGGAGTTTTCCTTTTACTGCCAAAACCGTTCTCAGTGCCGTTCAAAAGGCGCTTGATGTTGGACTTGTGCTTCACAATCACGAAAACCGCGACCAAAAGGCAGGTAATCATGAGTCCGAGGTTAATGTCATCGGGCGGGAAGGGCAGCTTGAAGTAGCCCATCACCGCAAAGGCCCCGAGCGCGATGCATGCACCGATGCTCCCCACCGACACGTACTTCGTCGAAAACGTGAGGATAATCCACACGCCCAGGCAAGAAAGCGCCGTAATCGGGCAAAGGGCCAAGAAAACGCCGAGCGCGGCCAGCACACCCTTGCCACCGCGGAACCCCGCAAAGCAAGTGAAGCTGTGTCCGAGAATGACGAGGATACCCGCCACAAGCGGCACCCAGTGCGAATAGTCGGCACCACCGGCAGCCACCTGGGCCTCGCACATCTTTATGGCAATCCACGGGCCAAAAAAGCCCTTGAGCATGTCCATAAAGACCACGGGCAGCGCAGGCTTAAAGCCCAGCACGCGGAACGTGTTGGTAAGGCCCGCATTCTTGGAGCCGTAATCACGAATATCGAAATCTTTACCTTTCGCGAGTTTTGCGATCCATATGGCGCTGGGGATTGACCCCAACAGGTACGCTATTGGTAGACTCAGTAAACTGTTCAAGTTCTTCGTCCTTTCTGAGGGTTAACTTTCTATCGAAATTCAAGCGCAAGGGCGCACCCTGCAGCTGGAATTCCCCATAAAACTTTTTAAGCAGGTAACGCTTGTAAGACTCGTCCACCAAATCCGGGGTACGGGTCTCGATGTCGATTACAGGCGGTTCCACCATAATCTGGCAGGCACGGGTCAGCGACACCACGCGACCGTTATGGCTGGGGGGCGCCTTTTCTTGCAAGAAGTTCGCAAAACTTTCGGCAACACGATCACGGCCAAGCACACGGCGGCAGTTCGCATACACCGTCTGAATCGCCTGGATGACACGGCCTACACGTTGGCCTTCCTTAGCGCTAATCGAAAGGATCGGCACGAATTCGAGCATCGGTTCGCGTTCCAGCAGTTCCTTGACCATATGGTCAAAGGACTTGTCGTTCTTGTTCGGGAGGATATCCCATTTGTTCAAGAGGACCACCAGGCCCTTGCCCGCCTTGCGGATTTCGGTAATAATGCGGTAGTCCTGGACTTCCATGCCGCGGGTGCAATCCACCATCAGCACCGAAAGGTCCGAACGGCGGATACTTTCAAGCGTGCGCATGTTGCTGAAGACTTCCACTTCGTCTTCGACCTTTGCCTTCTTGCGGAGCCCGGCCGTATCCGTTACGACAAACTTAACGCCATCCACAACAAAGTCGCAGTCGATGGAATCGCGGGTCGTTCCCGGGATATCGGATACCACCGCGCGTTCTTCGTTCAAAAGGCGGTTCAAAAGCGTACTCTTGCCCGCATTCGGACGGCCAAGGATAGCAAAGCGGATGGGGCGTTCCTCACGGCGTTCTCCACGAACAGGGGTCGGGAGCACCGAGATGACCTCGTCCATCAGTGAAAGACAGGCATAACCCGTAAGGGCGCTAATCGTGCGCGGGAACCCGAAACCGAGCTTCAGGAACTCATAGCTTTCCTGGCGGTCGACCCCGTTTTCGCTCTTGTTCGCGACCAGGATGACCTTCTTGTCCAGCTTGCGCACCAGGCGCGAGAACTGCTGGTCGAGCTTGGTAATGCCCACGCGGACATCCACCATGAAGAGCACCAGGTCGGCCTCTTCGACGGCATTGAAAATCTGTGTACGGACGCTATCGGCAAGAACGTCAATGGAATCGTCCGGCAAAAATCCACCGGTATCGACCACCGTAAATTCGTGGCCTTTGTAGCTTGCAGTCTGGTAATGCCTGTCGCGGGTCACACCGTCACGGTCCGAGACGACAGCCGCCCTACGGCCCAGGATGCGGTTAAACAGCGAAGACTTCCCGACATTCGGGCGTCCGACGATACATACGACTGGTAATTTCATCGTATGTAAATATAGAAAAATGGTTATTGGTCACTAGTCATTAGTAGTTAGTGACCGCGGGTAAGAACGGCCAGGATAGCGTGCGACTAGGAACGTGCGCGGCGGAAGTCCTCGATGAGACAGCAGCTGATGCTTACATCGGTCTCGTACTCGGGGATGTCTTCGCGCTTCACCCACATCGCTTCGGAAAGTTCCGCCTCTTGCATGTGGATGGTTTCGTCACCATCGAGTTCAGCTGTAAAGCCTGCGATAAGCGAATCGCTGAACGGCCATGGCTGCGAACCGAAGTAACGGATATTCTTGACGCGGAGGCCCGCCTCTTCCATCACTTCGCGGTGAACGGCCTGCTCCAAGCTCTCGCCGATTTCCACGAATCCCGATATCAGGAACAGCCTCGGATTCGGGTTGTCGATATTGTGCGCCATCAAAAGCTTGTCGCCGTTATGGACGGCCACGATAACGACCGGCGATATCCGCGGGTAGATTGTATTCCCGCATTTAGGGCAGACGACCGCACGTTCGCGTTCTGCACGGACCGTGATATTCCCGCACCGTCCACAGCACTTGTTCAAGGATTCCCAATGAGCGATATGGGCCGCCGTAGCCCCGCCCAAACGAAGAAGCGGGTCACCCATATAGCGGAAAGTCCGCGTAGGGCAAAGCACAAATTCTTCCGGAAGCGATTCTACCAAGGGCTTCGCAAAATAGGATTCCGCCAAGAAATACGCCGTATCATCGATGCTGAAAAGGTAATGGCACGGAATGTTCTCGCGTTTAAAATCGGCCACTCTGGGGATTTCAAACGACTCTCCGTTTTTCTTGAGCAGGCTCCTTTCACCCACATAGACAACCAAGAAGTCATCCGGTTTCGGAGACTGCAATCTAAATTCATTATGAAGTTTGTGTGCGCCTATTTCGTGCAACATAGTCGAAATATAGCTTTTATTCTCTCAAGCAAAGTTGATTCCGGCCACGGGATTTTGCAAGATCATGCAGCTGGTCCAAAACGCAGAGCATCTTGTTCTGATGATAGAAAGTTTCGTTTATACAAGATATGAAACCACCGCTGACCGTAACGCGAAATTCCGGACGTTCGTCAAAAACGAGTTCCGAAATATTCCTGCGCAGCTGTTCCGCCCTCTGCAGGGCTTCATCGAAGGATTGCGCATAGATCAACTGGATAAAATCTTCATCGGCATACCGGACAACGCATTCGCCCAGGCCGACCGTTCTCACCGCCAAGGCCGCATTCGCCACTTCGCAAAGGACTTTGTCGCCAAAAGCATGTCCATACTCGTCTACGATGTTCTTGAAGTCGTCAACGCTGAACTTCATCATGTAAAAGCCTTTGCGTTCCGGCCAGATCATCTTGTCGAGGTAGTTGATAAAGTAGCTGCGGTTAAAAAGCTTTGTCAGCGGGTCGCGTTTGGAATAGAAATCCAGCTTCTTGATCAAGACATCCCTTTCACCGCGTTCGCGGTCAAAGATGTTGAGCAGGAACGCCACACCGGCATAAAGGGCGATAGCCATAAAGAAGAAGCACGAAGAATAGTCAAGCCAGGCGACATCGGGTTCCAACTTCGTCACCCATTCCGGATACGTCTTGGCAAGGAAAAATGCCATCTCGTTGGCACAGATTGCAATAACCACCAGAATAAAGCGACGCTTTTTGTGGTTGTACAACGAGCAAAGGAATATGCCCATAAAGCAGTTGAGGATAATACCGCTTTCAAAACCGCCACACTCGAAGAAAAGTGGCGGGAATAAAAATACGTTCAATATAACACACGCTGCAAAATAGCATGCCGAAATCCGGCCCGTCTTTTTCGCAATGATGCCGACCACGACCAGCATGATGACGGAAATATAACTCAGAATACCGGCATAGCCACCAAATCCTTCAAACACCAGTGTAAACACGGTCGAGACAAACGCGGCCAAAATAGAGAAAATCAGAATACCCCAGAAGAGCTTTTCTTCAAGGGTCTTTTGGCTCGCCAGGAACTGTTTGACTCTGTTGATGAACATAGACGGGAAAAAATATAACACAAAAAGGCCCCGCTTGCAGCCCCCCTAGCTCCAATCTGGAATAGGATTTGCCCGAAATCAGGCCCAGAGCAGGTGCCAGGCCAGGTAGGCCCGGTAAGAGAGCCTATAATATAGACTATTTCGGCTCTTGCCGCCCGTAAAGGAGACCGTCCCCTCGTGGCGCCGGTAGAGTTGCAGGACCTCGTCCAGGTAGCCGCACTTGAAGTGTTTCTGCGCATAATACGAGACCCAGAGGTCATGCGCCACCGCCTTGGGCGGAAAGGGCATGCAAGCGTCCTTCACCTCCTTGGTGAACGCCATGCAACTACCGAGCCAGCAATTGTTCACGAGGTTGCGGAGCAAGGACTTCTTCATCGGCCAGGATTCATCGTAATGGCGTTCCTTCACGATGTTCAAGTCCGCATCGGTGCGGGAGCAATTGCAAAGGATGGTGTCGTAACCGCCTTCCTTCAAGAAGGCTTCCATCTTGTCAAGCTTGCCCGGGAGCCATACATCGTCTTGGTCGGCGAAGTAGAGGATGTCGCCCGACGCATGGCGCAGGGCATTCTCGAAATTATGGGCAACCCCATGGTTGTCGTTCTGGAAGACCTTGATGCGCGGGTCGTTATAGCTATAGACTATATCAAGCGTACGGTCCGTAGAAGCGTCATCGGAAACAATCAGTTCGTCATCGTCACGCAACTGCGGGAGGATGCTGTCCAGTTGTTCCCGGAGATATTTTTCGCCATTGTACGTGGCCATGCAGACGCTTCGCATATCGATACCTACAGCCAACTATAAAAAATTTTATAGAACAGGAACCGCGGGAAAGATACGCCGAATTCCTTGCGAAGCATCCGGGCGTTCTGGAAGAACTGCACACGTCCCTCACGCGCCACCGCACGGCGAAGCACGCTACGGCTGGCCACCGCGGCACCGAGCGTATTGGAGGAATGCTGTCGGTAATCGATGGTCGCCTCGTCCATCACCACGACCTTGCCGCCCTTGAACTGCGTACAGAGGGCAATCCACTCGTCATGCATCGTAGACAGCGGAGACATCGGGAGCGAGGCCGTCCTGGCAGCGCGGTTGAACATCATCGCACAGCCGGTGACCACATGGCGCACATAGAGCATCTGCGGGTGTTTCCGGAACACACCGATCTTCAGGTCCGCGTTAAAGGATTCCGCAAGCACGTTCAGATTTTCATCGACCACGCGCAGGTCCGTCGATACGGCGACAGGAGCTCCATCCCCCATCTGGGTCTCGACTTCCCGCATCCGCGCCAAAGTCTTTTCGACCTTGTCTTGATGCCAGACATCGTCTTGGTCGCAGAACATGTAGTAATCGGCATCGACCGATTCCAGAAGCCGCATAAAGGACTGTGCCGCACCGCTATGGTTAGCGCCATCGTCAACCACCGAAATGCGGTCCGAGAATTTTTGGACAAATTCGTCTACAATCTTTAACGTATCGTCGGTAGACCCGTCGTCGCGAACGTACAGGCAGAAATCATCGCAAGACTGCCGAAACAGCGATTCGAGCTGTTCCCTTAGGAATCTTGCGCCGTTGTAGGTCGCAAGCAATATGGCAATCTTTTTTTCGCTCATCGCCCAAAGCTCACGGCAAACCGCTCATCACTCCAGATACGTATACCCGTACAGGCCGCTGCGGTAGATGTTCAGGAATTCCTTGCCTTCCTGCAAGGTAATCTTCCCTTCCTTCACGGAACGCGACACCCAGTTTTCCATCGTGCGCACAAGCGCCTTGTCACTGAAGTTCACGTAATCGAGCACGTCTTCCACCGATTCGCCGTCAATCACCTTGTCGATTTCGTAGCCGCCCTTGTCGTTGCAGACAATGTGGACAGCGTTCGTATCGCCAAAGAGGTTGTGCAGGTCGCCGAGGATTTCCTGGTAGGCGCCCACGAGGTAGACCGCGATGTAGTACGGTTCGTCCTTCTTGAGTTCATGCAACGGGAGCGTACGGCTCACGTCGCCACCGCGGACGAACATATCGATTTTTCCATCGGAGTCGCAAGTGACATCCTGGATAGTCGTCTCGACTGTGGGTTCCTCGTTCAGGCGCTGGATCGGCATGAGCGGGAAAACCTGGTCCACGCCCCAGCTGTCCGGCAGGCTCTGGAACAAACTGAAGTTGCAGAAGTACTTCTGCGCGAGCAAGCGCGGGAGTTCGCTGAGTTCGTAAGGCGGATGGCGCAAATCCTTTGCGAGCAGGTCCACCTTGCGTACGATACTCCAGAACAGGCGTTCGCACATGGCACGCGTCGGCAGGTCGTAATCGCCCACCTTGAAGCCGTTCAGCACGTCATCGTTCAGCTGGATAGCATCGTGCCAGCTTTCGAGCAGGTTCTTCGGGGTAAGTCCCTTGTAGATGCCGTACAAATCTTTCAAAGCATCGGGAGCATCGTCACCAATCTCGTGCGTATTCTCGTCGAAGAACGCCTGGCCAGCCGTTTCCAGCACGTTGAACACCAGAATAGAATGGTGTGCCGCAAGAGCACGGCCCGATTCCGCGATGATGTTCGGATGCTGCACACCGCCGTTTTCACAGGCTTCGTACATGGCGTACACCACGTCGTTCGCGTATTCCTGGATAGAGTAGTTCACCGAGCTCGCGTTGGAACTGCGGGTACCATCGTAATCCACGCCGAGGCCACCGCCCACGTCCACGAATTCGAGGCCCATGCCCATCTTCTTGATCTGCACGTAAAACTGCGAGACTTCGCGAAGGCCCGATTTGATATGGCGGATGTTCGTAATCTGGCTTCCCAGGTGGAAGTGGATGAGCTTCATGCAGTCTTCCATCTTCTCTTCCCTGATGTAGTCAAGCGCTTCAAGCAGTTCAGAACTGTTGAGGCCGAACTTGCTGTGGTATCCGCCGGACTCTTCCCACTTGCCGCTACCGGAGCTGGCGAGTTTGATGCGGATACCGATATTCGGGCGCACGCCGATACGGCGGGAAAGCTTCACGACCAGGTGGAGCTCGTTCATCTTCTCGACGACGATAAAAATCTTCTTGCCCATCTTCTGCGCGAGGAGGGCCAGTTCGATGAAGTCTTCGTCCTTGTAGCCGTTACAGATAATCAGCGAATCCGGATTGTCCATGTTCGCGAGTACGGCGTGCAGTTCCGGCTTGGAACCGGCTTCGAGACCGATGTTGTATTTTTTGCCGTGGCTGACGATTTCTTCCAAGACGGCGCGTTGCTGGTTCACCTTGATCGGGAAGATGCTGTAATAGCTCCCGTTGAAACCGTATTCCGTGCGGGACTTGTTGAAGCACTCGTTAATCTTCTCGATGCGGCTATCCAGGATATCCGGGAAACGAAGCAACATCGGAGTGGAGACGTCGCGAAGCGAAAGTTCCTGCACGAGTTCGTACAGGTCGATGTCCGGACCGCCTTCCTTGAGCGGATGAACTGTCGCGTGACCCTTCTCGTTGATATCGAAGTAGTTCACGCCCCAACCCTTGACATTGTACAAGTCACGGGAATCGTCAATGCGCCATTTTTTCATAGTCAATCCTTCGGATTGTAGCTATGAGGTCGGGCTTCGCCCTTTGAGCTGTGAGCTCGGTCGCCCTTATGCTTCGCTTCAGGGCTCCCTTTGGGTTCAAGTTAGGCGCCAAAGGCGCGTGCAAAAAAGCTCATACCCCAAAGCGACCGTAGGTCGCGTGCTCATAGCTCACAACCTCTAGTCTACCAGCACCGGGTTAAAGTTTTCCTTCCACGGGAGGCCGTACTTGGTAAGGGCTTCCATGAACGGATCCGGATCAAATTCTTCGACGGTATGCACACCCGGCTTGTTCCACTTGCCGGTAAGCACCATCATGGCGCCGCACATGGCCGGCACGCCGGTCGTGTAGGCGATAGCCTGGCTGCCAAGTTCCTTGTAGCATTCCTGGTGGTCGCAAACGTTGTACAGGTAATAGGTCTTCGGCTTTCCGTCCTTGGTACCCTTGAAAATGCAACCGATGTTCGTCTTGCCCACATTCCTGGCCCTGGAACTTGATCGGTTGCGTGCTGAGCATGCCCACGTCTTCGAGGCAGCGCATGTGGTCGAGGTAGCTCTGGCCGAACGTCATGAAGAAGCGGATGCGCTTCACGCCCGGGATGTTCTGGGCGAGCGATTCGATTTCTTCGTGGTGCAACAGGTACATGTCCTTCTTGCCGACTTCGTCGAACACGTATTCACGCTTGATGCTCATGGCCGGGATTTCGACCCAATGGCCCTTGCCGTTTTCGTCGGTATCCCAGTAGCTGCCCGGAGCGGAAACTTCGCGGAGGTTGATTTCGGGGTTGAAGTTCGTGGCGAACTTGTAACCATGGTCGCCGCCGTTGCAGTCGAGAATATCGATTTCTTCGATAGTATCGAACTGGTGCTTGAGGGCGTAGGCGCAGTAGGCCTGAGAGACACCCGGGTCAAAACCGGAACCGAGCAATGCCGTA
>CACXKY010000019.1 GCA_902768325.1 Fibrobacter succinogenes | reverse complement strand
GATTTCTGTCGGTTGGGACCCGGGCATGTTCAGCCTGAACCGCGTGTACGCCCAGTCCATCCTCCCGGAAGGCAAGGACTACACGTTCTGGGGCAAGGGTGTTAGCCAGGGCCATAGCGACGCTGTCCGCCGCATCAAGGGCGTGAAGAACGCCAAGCAGTACACCTGCCCGGTCGAAGCTGCTCTCGAAGCCGTGCGTAGCGGTTCCATGCCGGAACTCACGACTCGCCAGAAGCACACTCGCCTGGTGTACGTGGTTGCTGAAGAAGGTGCCGACAAGGCCTATATCGAAAACGCCATCAAGACGATGCCGAACTACTTCGACGAATACGACACCACGGTGAACTTCATCAGCGAAGAAGAATTCAACAAGAACCACAGCGGGCTGGCTCACGGCGGTTTCGTGATTCGTACCGGCAAGACCGGCATGAACAATGAACACACGCACGTGATCGAATACAGCCTCAAGCTCGATTCCAACCCGGAATTCACGACGAGCGTCCTCGTGGCTTATGCCCGTGCAGCGCTGCGTATGAAGGCCAATGACGGCAAGACCGGTTGCTTCACCGTTCTCGACGTGCCGCCGGCATACCTCAGCACTCTGAGCGACGAAGACCTGCGCGCTCACTGCCTGTAATGAGACCGCTCGGGCTAGATTCTGAATGTCAAGTTCAGGGCTGGCCCTCGCTCTCGCCTAAAAAAGCCTGCCGAAATGATTCGGTGGGCTTTTTATTTTGTTTTGATTTATATTTAGAAGTATGAGAGTGTTTAGAAAATTGTGCTTGCTTACTTACGTGTGGCTTTGCTGTTGCTGTATGGATTGTGGTCCTATGGATTTTAATTACAATCCGGGGTATGTTAAAGCACTTAAGCCGGCTGACGTGGATTCGTTGGAAATGCGCATTTATAGCAATGATTCGCTGATTGCTACGGAATACAGCCGTTCTTCTGAAAGCGGCGGAGAAGCCAGTTTCAGTTATGAGGATTTCTGCAAAGGTGATGAACATGCTGGTAAAAGCTGCGATTTTACCATTGCCATAACTCTTTTCTGCGGTGACAAGACGGTCGCTTTACCCACATACATAGCGAAAACAAAGACTTCTTCTGACGGATTGTTTGCGGATGAAGTCAAGTATTATATCGCGGAATTTGATGAAAGAAAGGTCAGCGGCGATTATTCGCTTGAGACATTCCTTGCTCCTGAAGATGCTGCTTGCGGTAAGTTCGTGAACTATGCCGTCCTCAAGGTGGAGGACTGATGAAGCGCGTTGCCGTATTGATTCTTTGCTTAGTGGCGTACTCCGTGGCGGGGGTGCTTGAACTTTCGCCGGCCGATAAAAAGTTCTTGCAGCTGTTTCATTCCTATGTTGAGCTTTCTGTTGGCGGGGTGTCTTCGGTAACGGATTACAAGACGAAATCGACGACGAACTACTACCATGATCTAGAACGCGATGAAATGGTCTATGACGAGGACCTCTATTACGACATCTATTCTTACGAGGGGTTCGGCCCGCTATTTGAATCTAAGGTTGGCTTCAGCGTTGTAAGAAAGGTCGTTTTCTTTTTGAACTTCGGCTGTTTCTGGTCTGCAGGAGAATACCGTTATAAAATTTCTTCGCGCGACAAGGAAGAATTCTCGGAAGATGATGCTCGCTTGAGGCCTTTCTGGGGGATTGGTGTCAAGTGGTATCCCGGTATAAGTGAGCAGAATCCGTTCAACGGAATTTTTATCGGGACCAATTTGAAAGGGGTGTTCCTAAGCGGAAACCAAAAGGTGTGGGAAAAATACGGGATGTATTATTGGGATAGCGAAACTATCCTTGAACTGGAAATCGGAAAGCTTTGGAAGGTTTCTGAGCGCTATTTCTTGGGCTTTTCGATAAAGGTGGCAGGCGGTTTTGCCGGTGGTACGGATCCGGTTGATGAATTCCGTGTCGATGCGCACCGTGAACAGAACGATGACGATATTACGCTAAACAGCAAACACATCGGTGCTGCCGTTACCTTCGTCAGGAAGTAATCTTTTACTCGAAGAACTTCTGGTTGATTTCGATTTCGATGCCCACATAGCGCGGGCCGATTTTTTTGCGGAGCGTGGTGGTGAGCCCGTCGGAAGTGCCCTTGTACGGGTAGTTGAAGCGGACTTTCATGGCGGGGTAGAGCCGCTTGATTTCGTCCTTGATGACATTTGCGTAGGCGCGCTCTTGCGGGCGGCTCGGATCGTATAGAATCCCGATGTCGGTGCTGCGGACTTTGCCGTTTAGCACGGGCGTGAAGCTGTGGATGCCCAGGTGGACGATGGCGGGCTCGGATTTTGCAGTTTTTGATTTGGACTTAAGCGCGGATTCTACGAAATTTTCAATGGCGGCGCGGTATTCTTTCCAGTAGTCGGAGGCTTGTGCTTTTGCCTTTGTGGCCGTAGCTTTGTCAAGCGCATCGTAGTATTCGCTAAAAGCGCTCTTGTTGGTGAGGGTGCGGTTCAGGTCCACGAACAGACGCGAGAATTTCCCTTCGCAATAAAATTCGGGCTTCGCAAATTTCACGAGCTTGCGGAAAACGGAGCATGCCCCGATGTCATAGGCGCGGTGGGTCTTTAACACATCTGCCGGAACGGCCTTCTTGAATGATGCGGGTAGGCGGTTGCTCGCATGCTCGCAAGTGAGCATCAGTTTCATTATTTCAGCCTGTCCTTCAATGCGGAGATTTCCTCTTGGGTCAGTCCGATCTTTTCCAGGTATTTTTCAGTTGCCGAGACCCAGTCTGCGTTGCGGGTGTCGGGAACCTCGATTCCTTCCGCATGGTAGATGGCCTGCAGGTTCCTGAGAACGACATCCTTGAAGAAATTGACTTGCTTTTCGGTCAAGGGGCTTTGGAGGCCGTTGATGACAGTGTAGTAGTTGCTAAAGGTCTTCGCGTAGTCCGCCTGGAGGTCTTCGGAAGTGGCGCCCATAAGCGCTTCCAGAACGGCGATTGTAAAACCGGTGCGGTCCATGCCGAAGGTGCAGTGCGCCAGATAGGGGCCTTCGTGTTCGATCATGAAACGGAACCCTCTTGCGAGCCCTTCCTTGAAAGGCGTGGAAAAGAATTCTACGGGCAATGCCAAGAAGATGGCGTTTTGCGTCGCGTAATAGGAATTTTCGAAGCTCCGGAAGGACCTAGCCGAATTTTCCGAGTCGGCCAGGTTGATAAATGTGGCAATGCCCGCTTCTCTTGCGAGGGAGTCTGCATAGAAATTGCGGCCAAGGCAAGGATCGATGGGGCTGGAAGAACGGTAAAGTTTCTTTTTGCCCATGCCAGTGGTGCGGACTTCCCTGAAATTGGCGAATTCATCAATAGTAAGCTCGGGATAGTTTTCTGTATAGTAATACATGTACTGGACATTGCTCATTTCGAGCCCGAACAGAAAACCGCCTTTCTCCTTCATGGATATGGTGACGTTGATGGGCGCATTTTCGGCGTCTATTCCAAAGATTTCCCCGAAGCGGCCGTTATGGACCGATAAGGTCAGGTAATCTGTACCATGTATTGCTGAAATGAGGAACCAAGCGATGGGTACGTCGTCAGCGTATTCGACAATCGGTATGTCAACCGTGTCGTAACCGTCTATCGCCAAGGTCACGATATCGCCGTGCTCGAATTTGGTCAGGAAGGAATCTGCCGAATAGAACAGGTACAGGTTGCCGGAAGTGATTCCGTTTGGGTAAAGGGGAAGGTGAAGCTCGGGATCCTCTTCGATAGTATCCGCTACTGTTGAATCAACCGCAGTCGAATCTTCTAGAGCGGTCGTATCGGTTTTTACAGAGTCTTCTTGTGCGGTGGTATCCGCCAGTGTAGTGTCTTCAATTGCGGTCGTATCGGTTTCGGTAGTGTCATTGAGTGAAACCGTATCGATTTTGCCGGCCTCTTCCAGCGCGGTTTGAGGCTCCGCAATATCTTGAACGTCTGTAAATGACTCGGAATTGCTGCAGGCAATAAAGGCCTGCACGCAAAAAAGGAATGCTGCAAGAATTGACCCAATCTTTCTCATTAGGGATAAATATATACTTTTAAATTCCGTAAAGTCTATTTTCTGCTAGACATTTTGCCAATTTCCCGTATTCGTAGACGAAATCGTCGCGAATCGGGTCGGCTCCGACGGCCTTGACGAGTGCGCTGGCGAGAGTCCCGCGCTTGAAAAGGTTTTCGAGCAGTTCCTGTGAGTGCGTCGAAATTTTGCTTTTTACCCTGTCGGTGATTTTCTGGACAAGTTCGCCGGCGGTCATTTCGCTGGCGCCAATTTTCCAGATTTTCAGGAAATCGCTGTCGTTGATGACGGTCCTTTCGGCAGAATGCGTGGTGGCAAGCAGGATTTTTGCGAGGGCGTCCGTGTCGAGTGCACGTATTTCGGCTTCGCTCGCGAAGGCTCCTTCTACAAGGCCTTTCAAGACGGCAACTTCCCATTCGGCAATCGCGATATCGGCATCGGGGCATTCCTGGATGTCGACCAGGCGGATTTCTACGGCCCCGCGGTCAAAGCGGGCGATGGCTCCGCGGCTATTCAAGAAGAAGTGGTTCAGCAGGTGTTCGGGGTCGTACGGCGCAATGTCCGCTTTCACGCGGTTGAAAATCTGCTCTTCGTAATCCTTGTACGTGAATACCGCTTCGGGAATCACCTTGCCGGTAATGCTCGGAATCTTTTCCTGGTTGTGGCGGTAGGTCTCGATGCGTCCATCCAGGTAACCGCAGTATTTGCCGTCCAGGAACGGGCTCGAGGCCGCAACGGCTGGAATCAGCGGCAATAGCGCGCGGATGGCCCCGTGGAGTTTGCCGAATTCCTCGTCGCCGTTAAACGAGAGGTTGATGTGGGTAGATTGCAGGTTCGCCCAGCCGTGACCCTTGCAGTTGAAAATGCGGTCGTAGGTCTCGTAGATGTCGAGGCAATCGTAGGGCCAGAGCTTCATGACGGCAGGGTCCATGAAGGGGTGGGCCGCCGTGGGCAAAAGCATCGCGTTAATGCTCTTGAGCGATTCGTTTGCTTTCAAAATTTCGTGATGGAAGGTCTTGCCCAAATGCTTGAGCGAATCAACGGGTTCGGCGCACTTGAATTCCAGCACATGGCTCACCAACTCGTTCGAAAGCCCGATGGGGCCGTGCTCTACGTCCGAAAGCTGCTCGCCCTTTTCATTTTTTCCGAGAGGAACATCGGCACGGGGGAGAACGTCGAGCGTGTTCCTGTCCACGATCATGTATTCCATCTCGATGCCGTATTTTTGCCATAACTTATAATTTGCCATAATCATTCTCTTACATCGTCATCCTGACCCCGTAGGGGGAAGGATCCAGGTTAGACTTTTCAGGTCTGGATCCTTCGCGCATTCACGCTCAGGATGACGTTGCGTTAGTAGTTCCAGAAATCCTTTTCGTGCTGTTGCAGTTTGTGTTGGGCGGCGTTCATGCGTTCTTCGATGCGGTGGCGAAGCGACCTCATGATGGCGAGATAAACCCTGCTCTTGCCCACGCCATCTTCAATGCCGGCGTCGATACTAGGGTTGTCGTTCACCTCGATCACGATCGGGTGCCCGTGCCATTCCTTCAAGTCCACGCCGTAAAGCCCGTTACCGATTAAGCTACAAATGCGGAGAGCTGTTTTCACGATTCCATGCGGCACCATCTCGATAGGCACGCTTTCGCACTTGCCCGAGAAAGCTTCGCTCTTCTTGTCGTCGCTTTCCCAGTTGTAGATTTGCCAGTGGCCTTTTGCCATGTGGTACTTGCAGGCGTAAAGCGGCTTGCCGTCGAGAACGCCTACACGCCAGTCGAATTCCGTCGGCGTGAACTCCTGTGCGATAAGCAAGTCGCTGTGCTCGAACATCTCGTCCAATATCTGTTCGAGTTCTTCCTTGTTGGTCGCCTTCTTTACACCCATCGAAAAGCTGGAATCCGGTGACTTGATGACCATCGGGAACCCGATTTCCTTGGCGAGCGTATGGCGGTTTTCCGCATGCGCGATAATCGTCTTCGGCGAATGAATCTTGGCCGCCTGCATCAGTTCTTGCAGGTACACCTTGTTCGAACAACGCAATATGCTGTCCGGGTCGTCGATGACGGCGATGCCTTGCGACTGCGCACGGCGAGCGAAACTGTAGGTGTAGTGGTTCACGTTCGTCGTTTCGCGGATGAAGATGGCGTCGAATTCGCCTACGCGCGGGTAGTCCTTCTTGGTAATCATCTCCACGCGGAATCCCGTTTCTTCGGCGGCCTTGATAAAGTTCTGGATGGCTTGCGCGTTGCTCGGCGGTTCCACTTCGTCGGGATTCGTGAGGATTCCGAGGTCGTAAAGATAATCTTCTTCCTTGCTCGAGGTGTAGCGGGACTTTTCGAAGTATTCCTGCGCGAACTTGTCGACGAACTCCATGTGCGATTCGGGAATTTCGTCTACGCAAATCGGGCGGATGCTCTGGATGAACCACTTCTGCTTGAATACGAATTTTGCGCGCAGCAGCGGCGCCTGGAACAAACGGTAAAGTTCCTGCGAAAGTTCAAGGTATTGCGGGCTCACGTTCTGTCCGAAGTAAATCGAGAGCACGAATTCCGTTCCGGTAAGCTTGTGCAGGCTTTTTTGGATTAGCTTGTCGATTTCGTCGGAGATGTGCTTGATGACTGCGGGTGCCTTGAAATCGCGCATGTTCTTGACACCAGGAATCACCTTGTGCCCGCGGGCTTCTGCCAACAGCGACACGTAATAGCCCTTGCTCTGGTAGCTGTAATCGCGACAGAGGTTGAACACGCGCATGTTGCGCTCGTTCGTGTACTTGCTCGAAATCAGGTAGTCCTGAGCCGAAATGATATCTATGCCCGGAACGTGCAGTTTCCAGTTCTTGGGGTTGTTTACTACGATAAGTTTCTTCATGATTTTTTTTACTCTCGTCATCCTGACCCCGTAGGGGGAAGGATCTAGGTCGGATTTTTCAGGTCTGGATTCTTCGAGGCAGCGCCTCTCAGAATGACGTTCTGTTTGTTATTTCTTGTTTTCTATAACGAGCACGTTCCCGTCGTAGGTCATGACGCCGAGCAATATGCTGTGGATGAGCCTGAACTTGTCAACCTTGTAGTAGGGCCCCTTGTGGAGCGGATTGGAACCGTCGGGGTCCGCGACCATGAACTGCTTCTTGTCGTCCATGCCGTAGACGACTACGAAGTGCCCCATGGGTTCGCCGTGGATGTCGTCGAATACGGACTTGTCATCGGCACCGGTGAACTCGCGCATGCTGCGGTAGAGGTAGGTGGCCGAAAGCCCGCAGAGCACGGGAACGCCCTTCTTGAAATACTTCTCGAACATGGCGGCGCGCAAGTCGGAGAACGCCACGGTACCGCCTAAATCGATAAAGCGGATGTACGCCTCGATGGCCTTGCGCAGCTTGGGGGCGTGCTTGGCCTTGTGCAAAAGTTCAAGCTTCGCCTTCAGTTCGGGCATGGAAAGTTCGCTCCACGTGGGGTCGAGCAAGGTGAGGTTGTAGGAATGGAGTGTGACCTTGAATCCGCGCTTGAGTGCGTCGATGCCGAGGAACACGCCGAGCGTTCCTCCGTCTTCCAGGAATTCGATTTCAGAAATAAGTTGCTTTAAGGGGATTTTGTAGCCGAGGTGGTTGTAGACCGCCTGTAGACTCGTCGGCCCGCATGTCACGTCGTCGGGCTGCTGTAGAATCTTGATGTCCATCGTTGTGCCTATACTTAAGCAATGATAGGCCGGAGGGTCGCTCCGGTGCTCGTCGTGGCGGCTATCGGAAAGTTTTTCCGGGTCGTCGATGGCGTGGCCTAAAGATAATAATTTTTAGTCGTGGATCGAGTTCTTGAGGCTTTCGATGAGGCGTGCAAAACTCGAGTCGGTTTCCATCTCTTTCTTGACGCTCTTGATGGCGTGCACGACGGTGGAGTGGTCCTTGCCGCCGAAGCGTGAGCCGATGCTCTGCAGACTGATGGAGGAGCATTCGCGCATGAGGAACATGGCGACCTGGCGCGCCTTGGAGATTTCCTTGGTGCCGCGGCCGGGTTCCGTGAGCTTGGTCTCGGGGACTTCGTAGTGCTGCGACACGGCGTGGAGGACTGCATCCAAACTAACGCGACGGCGGAGCGTGGGCGCAATCTCGGCGACAACCTTCTGGGCGATGCCCATGTCGATGTCGTGGTTCATGAGGCTCGACTGCAGCGTGAGCTTGATGATGGCGCTCTCGAGGCAGCGGACGTTGCTCGCGATTTTTTCGGCGAGGAAGTGCAGCACTTCGTCACTGATTTCGAGGTGGCGTTCTTCGGCCTTCTTGTGGAGGATGGCTTCGCGCGTCTCGACGTCAGGCGGCTGGATGTCGACCGTGAGGCCCCAGGCGAAACGGCTCACGAGGCGGTCGGAAAGGTTCTTGACCTCGACTGCCGGTGCGTCGGATGTAAGGACGATTTGCTTGCCTGCCTGGTGCAGGGCGTTGAAGATGAGGAAGAACTCGTTCTGCGTCTCGTACTTGCCGGTCCAGTTCTGGATGTCGTCGATGAGCAGGATGTCGACCTCGTTGCGGTAGAAGTCGCTCATCTCGGTCACGCGGCTTTCGCGGAGGCACTTGAGGTACTGCTGCGAGAAGTCTTCGCTGGTGAGGTAGCACACGCGCTTGTTCGGGTCTTCTTCGAGGATGTAGTTGCCGATGGCCTGCAGCAGGTGCGTCTTGCCTAGGCCCGACGAACCGTAGATGAACAGCGGGTTGTACTGCGTGCCGTCGGGGTTACGGGCGACGGCGAGGGCGGCGTTGAACGCAAGTTGGGCCTTGTCGCCGGGCACGAAGTTTTCGAAGCGGAAGCTGCTGGAAAGCGGCACGCTCGGCTTGGCAAAATCCTTGAACGAATTTTCGTTGGACTGTGTAACTTGTTGATTGACAGTCTCTTGCAATTGGAATTCAAATTCAATCGGAGCATCGCTGTGCGTGGTTTCGCGCCACGCCATGCGGATGAGTTCCTTGTAGGCGGCATATACGGTCAGGTCAAGTCCAGGGGGAACGGAAATCACTGCACGGCCGACGGACTGGCTAGTGAGCTTGGTGCCGGCGAAGTAAGTCTTGTAGACGGAGTCGGAGAGCATTCCGCGCAGATAGTTCAGGCATCTTTCCCATTCAACTTGCATAAATATTCCCTACGTAAAGGCTCAAATAAAGGCTGGACAAATCTATTAACAATTGCAGAGTATAAATTTAATAAAACGGGACCGACTGTTGATAAGTTTTTTGGAAAATGCGTGCAAAAGTATTTAAATGTAAATAAATGTTTACCGTAAAGGGCGCGGGCTAGCCTTCCGGCGCTCCGGTCAGGCCAATGCAATTCCCGCTTTTTGCTAAATTTGGGTATTATGGAACTATTTTCTTGGTATGGATATGTTGCTTGGATACCCCTCGTGTTCTGGGTAGCCCTTTTTAACTGGTTTTGGCGTTACTCGAACCCGCTTTTCTTGAGAAAGATGGTCAAGAAGAGGGAAAAATGGGCCGTATTGCCCGATTTTGCATCTAAAGACCGTTCATTTTATGCGAGAACGCGCCTGAAGTGCGTCCTGTTCTCTTTCGCCGTCTCGGCAATATCGTCCTGTTCAGTCGCCTGGCTTTTCAAGGCGCTGGATTTGGCCGACCCGCTTTACGGTTTTGCTTCCGTCGCCGTTTTCTTGCTGGTGGCCGTGCTGCTTTACCGCGTGGCGATGCGGAAGGTCGCCGAGATTTACCAGTCCGCCTATTTCTATGAGTACCGCCGCGTGCGTTACGAGTCCGAAAGGAAGGGCGCCTTCCAGAACGAGGGCGATGTCCATAACCGGACCATCTGGAGTTTCACCAAGAAGCTTCGCAATGCGGAAGCCCATAGGCGGCTTTGGAAGTACGTGAACGCGATGGCGAAGACAAAGAAGATCCCGCGCGACGTCTATGCGGAGACGATGTATGTCTAGGAACATCATGGATACGCTCGGTATGGGCGAGGATGTGCTCGAAGGGAAGAAGGCTTGGCTGTACGCCGAAGAAATCCTTCTCCTGGTTTCGAGGACGTTCGCGCTCAACATCAATGTGCTCAAGGGCAAGTTGCACAAGAGCATATTGCTTGCGTATCTGTACCTGCGCATTGCCGATACGGTGGAAGACGATCCCGACATGAAGGCGTCGGAAAAGGAAACCGTGCTCGGACTCTTTGCCGAAATTTTCAAGACGCCCGAGTTGCGCGAAGAATCCGTGGCTGCGTTCGAGGCGGCGCTCCCTGAAAGCTGGCACAAGATTGACCATCCGTATATGAACCTGTGTCTTCATACGCATGTGGTTGTCCCGCTGTTGAAGGAATTGCCCGAGGTCTATGCGGCTCCGGTGCGCGACGTGACCATCGAGATGTGCGGTGGCATGGCTAAGTTTGCGCTTAGGCAAGAAGCGGCCCTCAGTTCCGGCTGGTTCACGCTGGAAAGTGTCGCCGACCTGGACGAATACTGCTACTATGTGGCGGGAATCGTCGGGAAGCTTTTGACGAACCTGTTTGCCGCCGATACGTGCCTGATTGGAGACGCCCGCAAGGCGGAAATGCAGAAGCTCGACGTGAGTTTCGGTTTGGCCCTCCAGGTGGCGAACATCGTGAAGGACTGCGTGGAAGATTCCTCGCGTCGGGTATGTTTTGTGCCCGAAGAAATCTGCCGCCGTCACGGATTCGCCCATTCGTACGAGATGTTCGACGTTCCCGCCGCCGGTTCGGATGGCGCTGCCGCCCAGTTCCGTGCGGACTTCAATGCCCGCCGTGCCGCGGTGATGGGGGAGCTTGTCGCTAAGGCGTGGAAGCACCTGGACGATGCCATCGCCTATACGAAACTGATTCCTGGAATCAAGATGCGCACGAGGCTGTTCTGCTTGTGGCCGCTGTTCATGGCCGCCGAGAACATGAAGCTCATCGGTGACGGCTCAAGCCTCTTTGCCTCTGAAAAGAAGGTGAAGATTACGCGCGATACCGTGAAGCGGATTATCAAGAGTACGACGGCGCATTTCTATTCGGATAAGTGGATCGAGAAGAATTATATGCAATTGAAAAAGTCTGCGGTGGCATCCTGAGCGAAGCACGAAGGATCTCCCTGCGAAGTTAAGAGAATAAAGGTAGCGAATGAAGTTTTATAACAAGTGGCCTTTCCATCTGGGAATCATTATTTTCAGCATTGTCGCTGACCAGTTGACGAAACTTTGGGCGGTGGCGCGCTTTACGAACGAGACGGGCGGCCCCAACCATGAGTATATCGACGTTATCGGTAGCCTGGTGCGTTTTGACCTGGTGTTCAACAAGGGCGCCGCTTTTAGCAGTCGTCCCCAGGATATCGCCCCGTTCCTGCCTCCCTGGGTGTTTTTCCTGCTGATCTCCATTGTGGCGACCGTTGTGCTGTTGTGGTTCTACAAGTCTATTGACAAGCGCGACTGGATGAGCCGTCTGGGCGTGGTGATGATTCTCGGCGGTGCCGTGGGCAACTTTATTGACCGCATGCGCCTCCAGATGGTGGTGGACTTTATCGACTGCGATTTCCCGGACTTTATCATGACGCGCTTCCCGACGTTCAACGTGGCGGATTCCTTCGTGACCGTGGGCGTGGCGGTAGTCATCTTGTCGCCTGTGATTTTACGTAAACTCCATAAGCAAATCAAAGAAGAGAAAGAAGCCAACAAACAGTCGGAAGTAAACAGTAGACAGTAAATGGCCGTCAAACAACTTCCAACCTCCTACTAAATATGAATTATCTCGTAGAAGACAAACATTCCGGTGAACGTATCGACAAGTTCCTTGTCGGCGCGATGGAAAACGTTTCGCGTACCGACGTGCAGAAGTTGATTGCCGAAGGTGCCGTGAAGGTGGGTGGAGCCGCGGCGTCCAAGAATTTCCGTGTTGAAACGGGTATGGTCGTTGTCGTGGATCGCCTTCCCGAAAAGGAATCGAGTACGCTCGAACCTGAAAACATCCCGCTCGACATTGTCTATGAGGATGACGATATTGTCGTCTTGAACAAGCCGCGCAATCTTGTGGTGCATCCGGGTAATGGCGTGCAGAACGGGACGTTGGCTGCAGGCCTCTTGTACCATTTCAAGGAAAACCTCTCGCAGGTGAACGGGCCGATGCGCCCGGGAATCGTCCACCGCTTGGACAAGGATACGCCGGGCCTCATGGTGGTCGCGAAAAACGATGCCGCCCATAGGCACCTGGCACACCAGCTCGAAACGCGTACGCTGCACCGCACTTACAATGCGCTTGTGTGGGGCTGCCCTCGCGATTTGGAAGGCTGCATTGACGCTCCTATCGGCCGCAATCCCAAGAACCGCCTGAAGATGGCGGTGGTGAAGGGCGGCAAGGAAAGCCGTACGCACTTTGTGGCGAAGGAGTTCTTCGCTTTTGCGACATTGCTTGAACTGCAACTGGAATCCGGCCGTACGCACCAGATCCGCGTGCATTGCCGCTATACGGGCCACCCGGTGGTGGGCGACCCGCTGTACGATGGCCGCGAAGACAGCTTGAACCGCGTTCCTCCGCTGATGAAGGAAGTCGCGTCGAAGGTGTTGGAAATGGCGCCGGCGCAGTTGTTGCAGGCGGTGAAGATTGAACTCATCCACCCGACGACAGGGAAGAAGCTGAAATTCAAAGTACCGCTGGAAGATTCTTTTGCGAAGGTCCTTAAGCTGTTGAAGAAGGAATGCCCGGTTTCGGCGCCTGTGTTTGACGAAGAAGAAGGCTTCCGCGACTTTGATGCCGACATCCGCTTTGATGAAGGCTTCGAGGAGGAAATCGACGAGAGCTCGCTGGACAAGTTTGACGAATGCGTATTCCCGGAACTGAAGGAACGTAAAACCCGAGCCCAGCGCCATGCCGAGAAGGCGGCTACAGCGGCGCAACGCAAGGCGAAGGCTGCCGAACGCAAGCTCATCAAGCAGATGAAGGCGGCGCGCAAGAAGGGAATTGCTCCCGAGGACTTCGTGGAACCCGGTTACGAACCGACCATTGACCCGGATTTGCTAGATTAGTTACTAGTTTATAGTTACTAGTTACTAGAATATCTTATATCAAGAAGCTTCTTGAAAACTGCAATACTAGTAACTCGGAACTTCGAACTCGGAACTGCCGCGCAGCGGCTCTAGTAACTCAGAACTAGTAACTAAACCGAAGGTTTATATATGGAATCTTACTTCTTTATCGGTGTTGCTGGCGTGGGCATGAGTGCCATCGCTCAGTACTTGGCGGGCAAGGGCGTTGCGGTGAGCGGGTCCGACCGTCAGTTCGGTGAATTCCTGGCGGGCAAGTGCGAAAAGCCGCTCGTGATGGGCCAGCTCGAGGACTGCGGAATCAAGTGCTTCGCGCAAGACGGCTCGGGCGTTGTCGCGGGCCTGACCGCCGTGGTGGTGAGTACCGCTATCGAGGATTCGAACCCCGATTTGAAGCGTGCAAAGGAACTCGGCGTCCCGGTGATGCACCGTAGCGAGATGCTCGCGAAGGTTTCTAAAGAAGCCCGCACGATTGCGGTGAGCGGTACGAGCGGAAAGTCGACCGTGACCGCGATGATTTACCACATTCTGCAGTATGCGGGACTTGAGCCCTCCGTGATGACGGGGGCCGGCCTCGTGAACCTGCAGAAGGAAGGCAAGATCGGTAACGCCGTTAGTGGCAAGGGCGAATGGCTCGTTGTTGAAGCCGACGAAAGCGATGGAACGCTCGTGCGCTACGAACCGGAAATCGGGCTCATCCTCAATGTGGACAAGGACCACAAGGAGATGAACGAACTGCAGGAAATCTTCCTCAAGTTCAGCCACAACATTCTGGACAACGGCAAGATCCTCATCGTGAACGACGCGCACCCGCTGGCAAAGAAGTTCAGCGCGGGTCGCGAATTCGATTTCGGTTTTGAAAACTATGTGGGCGTGCAGGGCACGGACTTCAAGACCGCCGGTACGCATATCAAGTTCCGCGTGCGCCACAAGGCGGAACTCGTGAATTTCGAAGTGCCGCTTCCGGGCAAGCACAACATGGAAAACGCCCTTGCGGCAACGGCCGCGGCACTCTTTGCTGGTGTGTCGCTCCATACGTGTGCCGATGCGCTGGCGACTTTCCCGGGCGTGTTCCGCCGTCACCAGATTCTGGGGACGTTCAATGGCGTTACCCTCGTGGACGATTTTGCGCATAACCCGGCGAAGATTGCCGCAAGCATCAAGAGCGCGCAGGACTTTACCGATGGCCGCGTGATTGCCTGGTTCCAGCCGCATGGCTTTGGGCCGACGCGCTTCTTGCGCAAGGACCTCGTGGAATTCATCGCGAAGACGCTTCGCCCGAAGGACTTCGACGATGACCGCGACAACGATATGATGTTCTTCAGCGAGATTTACTATGCGGGCGGTACCGTGACGCGCGATATCAGCGCGGGCGACCTTGCTGACGACCTCTTGCTGAAGGGCTGCGAGGCCGTCTACATCGAGAACCGCGACGAATGCGCGAAGAAGATGGTCGAATGCGCCCAGCCGGGCGATACTATTTTGCTTATGGGCGCGCGAGACCCGAGTCTGGAAGGCTTTGCACGTCAAGTGAAAAACCTTCTGGAAACGAAATAGAGCGCCCATTATGTGAGCAACAAAGCGCCTCGTATTGACGAGGCGTGGTTGCGAGAGCGAGTGAGTTACCGGAGGTCCTGTGCCCGAGACGTCGAACGAGCGGTCGCTTTGGGGCGCGCGCGACCCGAGTCTGCAGGCTTTCGCACAAGAAGTCCAAAAAATCCTAGAAAATAAGTAAAGCGCCGCGGTTCTAGACCCGCACGAACTTCCCGTTACCCAGGTTTTGGCAGACGCGGTTCCTGCCGTTCTGCTTTGCGTGGTAGAGCGCCTTGTCGGCGCGGTCGATGAGGGAGGCTACCGTGTCGTTGTCGATACGTTCGGCGAACCCGATGCTCACGGTGACTTGCAGGATAGTCCCGTCGGGCAGGGAAATGCTCATGTTCTCCATATTGCGGCGGATGCGTTCCGCGATAACCTTGGCGTTCTTTGTCGTCGTTCCGGGCAGGAACACGCTGAATTCCTCGCCGCCGTAACGGACCGGCATGTCGGACGGTCTTAGGCTGCGGATAAGCGTCTGTGCGACAGAGATAAGCACCTGGTCCCCGGCGAGATGGCCGTAGGTATCGTTGACGCGCTTGAAATGGTCGATGTCGATCATGAAGGCCGTCAGCTTGAAGTTCCCCTTGTTGCTGCGGTTCATTTCGCGCGTGTACATGTCTTCGAGCCAACGGCGGTTATGCAGCCCTGTCATCGGGTCTATCTTGGCGTTCTCTTCGATGCAGCGGATATGGTACTGCTCTTCGCATACGATCTTGTTGTCATGGCGCAACCTCTGGCTTAGAATCTGCAAGAGGTTGAGGCAGAGTTCGTGCGAGGCGCTGAGCATGGATAGCATCGTATCTGCCGGGATGACGAGGATCTTGCTCGGTTCCTTCGCGGCGATTGTCGCACTCGGTTTTACATTGTCAAACACGGACATTTCGCCGACGCAGTGCCCCTTGGTAATTTCTTTCGTGAACGTTCCGCCGTTTTCGGATTCTAGAATCGCTTCGAGCGCTCCATTGATAACGATGTAGACGGATCGGTTCGGTTTGTCCGGATCGATTAGCTTATGTCCTTTTTCGAAATTTTGAACCGAGCAACGCAACAGGAAACCGGCCAGTTTCTCGAACTGGACATTCTTGAACAATTCCAGTTCGGAAAATTCGTTCCTGGAAATGGGCAATGTTTCGAGTTCATCGAAATTCATATATTTATATTATATATTCAAATTACGGAAAATTACCGCTTTTTTTTTCTAAATAGGGATAAATGGCTAAAATTGTGCTAAAATCGGCAAATTTGCCGGGTGAATATTCTAAAATAGAGCAAAAGGATATCCTGATTGATGGGGGGCGCTTTGCCAAGATAGGCGGTAATCTTACCCCGCAGGATATTGAAAATGCCGAGGTCGTGGACTGTTCTTCCTTTGCGGTTCTGCCCGCTTTTTACAACGGCCACACGCATGCGGCGATGACGCTCTTGCGCGGTTACGCAGACGATATGGAACTGAACCGCTGGCTCAATCAGTACATCTGGCCCTTCGAAGCGAAGCTCACCGGTGACGATATCGAAATTGGCAGCCGTCTTGCGGTATTGGAAATGATCAAGTCGGGGACGGTGTTCTTTGCCGATATGTACTGGCACCGCGAAAAGACGATGAAGGTCGTCGAAGAGATGGGGATTCGTGCCTCTATCGGAGTGACGTTTGCCGAAGCGCTCATGTCCCCGGATGCTATCGAGAAGAATTTTGAATTCCTCGCGGCGCATACGGGCGAGTCGGAACGCGTGCATCTGGTGGTGATGCCGCATTCCATCTATACGGTGGGCGAGCCGCTGTTCAGGCGCTGTGCCGAAGTGGCGCGGGCGGAAAAATTCCTGCTCCATACGCATTTGTCCGAAACGAAAAAAGAAGTTGAAGATTGCCAAAAGCAGTTCGGGTGCAGTCCGGTGGCCCTTTTGGACCGTGCGGGCGCGCTTGATGAAAATCTGATTGCGGCCCACTGCGTCCATTTTTCGGAAAACGATTTGAGGGCGTTTGCCGCGGCCGGGGCTACGGCGGTGCTGAACCCCTGTTCCAACCTCAAGCTTTCAAGCGGCATCCCGCCGGTGGCCGCACTGCTTGCTGGCGGTGCCAAGCTGGCCTTGGGTACCGATGGCGCTTCGTCGAACAACAGCCTCGATATGCATGCGGAGATGAAACTTGCGGCCTTGCTCGCCAAGGCGCAGAATACGGCCGAGACGCTCCCGGCGCAAGAGGCTCTGTATATGGCGACGCGGAACGTCGCGCAGGCCTACGGGCTTAGCGGGGCGGGCGAGGTCAGGGAAGGCGCTCTTGCCGACTGTCTGTTGGTGCGCCTGGACAACGAGCGCATGACGCCCTGCCACGATATCGTGAGCAATTGGGTGTATGCGGCGGATTCCGGATGTATCGATTCGGTTATTTGCAACGGGCGCTTCGTGATGCGCGGCCGCCATGTCGATGGGGAAGAAGAAATCCTGAAGGATGCCCAGGCTTGTGCTAAGCGCCTTGCGGGGCGCTAGGGGCGCTAGGGCCGCTAGCGCTATTCGTCGATCGGGATATCCCTTTCGTTTTCGTATTCGATTTCGTCGCCTTCTTCGTCAATCACGCGCTTGGCTTTCTTGCGGGCTTTCTTGGCGGCCTTCTTCGAGGCTTCCTTGATGCTGTCCGCAGTTGCTATGGCAGCCTGGGTGATGGAATCCTTGACAGCTTCGGCTTCTTCCTTGGCCTTCTCTACGGCCTTGTCCGTGATTTCCTTGCTCAGTTGCGTGGCCTTCTTTTCGGCGAGGTCGGCAAGGTCGATTTCTTCGGACGAGAATCCCATCGCTTCAAGGTTGAACTTGTAGACGGAATAGGAAGAGGATCCGTCGCGGACATCCTTGAGGCCGCCCGTGACGGGCAGGATGTGCAGGATGCTCAGGAATACGAAACAGATGATGTAGCCTTTCACGGCTCCCAGGATGGCGCCGAGGGTTCGGTTCGCCTTGCTTACGGCGGTGCCCGATACGGCCTTGTTGGCCATGCGGCCCATGAAGATGAACAGCAGGAAGGGGACGATGAATCCGAGGCAGATGCAGACCAGCTTGACGGTGAACCCGCTCAGTTCGAGGTTCGTGGCGATGGTTTCGGCGAGGAGCCCTTGGGCGACGTACGCTCCGAAGATGCCGCCGGCCCAGGCGCAGAGCCTAAAGATACTCTTGAGAAGCCCTTTCCAGAAGCCCAGTAATGCGAATAGTACGATACATACGAGGCATACTATATCAATCCATGTCATCCTAAAGCACCTTCATGAATCGTTAAATGTAGTGGATCGCTATGGACGCTGCAATCGCGATAATCGCGCCGACAATCACGCCTGCCTTGAAAGATAGCTTTTTTTTCTCGCGGTACGGTACGGGTGCGATGGCGGAATCCGTCCCGTTCAGGGCGGAGTTGGCCCATTCGACCGTATAAGGCCGGAGGTCGCGCGGGTAACGGTGCATCGCTTCGGAGAAGAACTCGGCGACATCGTTGGCCATGGGGCGCTTGCGCGGGTCTTTGCGGAGCAGTTCGAGCAGGAAGTGGACAATTTCCTTGGGGATGGAATTGTCGAAGGCCTTGGCCGAAATCTTCTTTTTCTGGATGTTGTTGAAGGTCTCGGAAAGGCTCTCTCCGCGGAACGGATTTTCGCCGAGGAGCATTTCGCAGGCGACGATGCCGATGCTGAATACGTCGGAGGCGGGAGTGATGTTCTTGGAGTCGCGGATCTGTTCGGGGCTCATGTACGAGGCCGTCCCGAGCTGGGCGAAATCTTCCGTGAGGTCCTGGTCTTTTTCGTCGTGGGCGACCCCGAAGTCCAGAAGCCTTACGCGGCCGTCCTTGTCGAGCATGATGTTGGCGGGCTTCACGTCGCGGTGCGTCACGCCGTAGCGGTGCGCTTCGGCAAGGCCCGACGAAATCTGGAAGATGAATTCCATGACGACCCAGAGGGGAGGCTTGGGGCACTTGTCGAGGAGGAGACGCAGGCTCTTGCCATAGACGAATTCCATGGCGAGCGAATATTGCCCGTTTGATTCCTGCCAGAGGGCGTAGGGGTGGACGATGACCGGGTGGTTCAGCTTCGCGAGGATCTTGGCTTCGCGCTCGAACCTTTCGATGAAGGATCCCTGGTCGTACAGCGAAGGGACCATCTGCTTGACGACGACCATGCGGTTGAGCGATTCGTCGTGGCAGAGGTAGACGTTGCCCATGGCACCGTGGCCAAGGAACTGCGTCGGCTTGTATACGCCAATCTTTTTCGGGAGGGTATCCTTCATTATGCTTCCTACGGTCTACTTCCTACTTCTTGCTATCCAAATAAATCGTGTGATGCTTTGTCTTGGGGTCGAGATTCGGGTAGTCGAGGATGTAATGCAGGCCGCGGGATTCCTTGCGGTGCAGGGCCGCGATAAGGATCATCTTGGAAACCTGCAAGGCGTTCAGGAACTCAATGAAATGGATGTTCTCCGTTTCCTTGTTCTTGATGGCGGCGGCAACATCCGCTTCGAGCCCTTCGATGACCTTCAAACCCTGGTTCAGGCCGGCGGTCGTCCTCACGATGCCGCAGTGCGTCCACATCATGTCCTGGAGGATGCGCTTGCGCTTTTTCCAGTAGGCTTCCTTCGTGAAGCTCACGTATTCCTTCTTTTTAGACTTGCTGGCCGTGATCTTGTTCTTGAGGATGCCTGAGGCGTCGATGTCGTCTACCGCGCGGAGGGCGAAGACGACGCTTTCGAGAAGCGAGTTGGAGGCAAGCCTGTTCGCCCCGTGGACACCGGTTGCGGCGACTTCGCCGCAGGCGTACAGGCCGTTGATTTCGGTACGGGACCAGGTGTCGACCAGTACGCCCCCGCACATGTAATGTGCGGCCGGGACCACGGGGATCCATTCCTTCGTGATGTCGATACCGGCGTCAAGGCACTTCGCGTAGATGTTCGGGAAGTGGCTCTTGATATCTTTCGGTGTACGGCCGGAGAGGTCGATGAACATGTTCGGCTTGCCCAGGCGCTGCATTTCGCGGTGGATGGCGCGGGCGACGATATCGCGGGGCGCAAGCGAATGGAGCGGGTGGACCTGGTTCATGAATTCTTCGCCCTTGTAGTTCTTGAGGATGCCTCCGAAACCGCGGACGGCTTCCGAAATCAGGAAGGGCTTCTTGAGTTTGGGCGCGTAAAGGCTGGTCGGGTGGAACTGCATGAACTCGATGTCCTGGAGGGCAGCCCCGGCACGGGCGGCAATCGCCATGCCGTCGCCACAGCTGTCGGGCGGGCAGACGGTATACTGCCAGATGCGTCCGGCGCCACCGGTAGAAAGGATGGTCGCCTTCGCGTAGATGTTTTCCACCTCGCCGGATTTCTGGTGGATAATCTTTGCGCCGATGCAGCGCTTCGCCTTGCCGGAACCTTCTACGATGAGGTCCTTGATGTAGCAGTTTTCGAGGTAGTCGATGTTCTTCTGCTTGTGGAGTTCGCAGAGCAGGGCGCGCATGATTTCTTTACCGGTGAGGTCCGCGGCATGCAAAATGCGGTGGTGGCTGTGCCCGCCTTCGAGGTGCAGGTCGAATTGTGAGTGGTCGACAGGCGAGGGGGTGAACTGGACGCCCCACTTTACGAGCTGCTTGATGGTGGACGGCCCGCTTTTGGTGAGGATTTTCACCTGTTCCTTTTTGCAGAGTCCGGCACCGGCTTCGAGGGTGTCCGCGATATGGAATTCGAATTTGTCTGTTTTTTCGGTAACGGTGGCGATTCCGCCCTGTGCATAGTTCGATGATCCGTCGGGCTTGGCACCCTTGGTGAGGATGACAACTGAAAATCCTTTTTCTGCTGCATGAAGTGCTGCGCTCAATCCGGAAATGCCGGCGCCGAGAACGAGGATGTCGTACATTATGGTACTCCGTTTACTTTTAAGCTCTATTCGCCATGGGCGATATACAATAAATAGAAAAAATAGGCCTCTACGGCTATATTTTGTGAAATTTTAATTCGGGGTAAGTTTTTTTTACTAACTTTGAGCCGACTATTTTAATGGAGCCATCTCTATGTTAACGTGGATTAATGAAAAAGCTAAGTGGGTTATTGTCATCTTCGCGGCAGGCATTGTCGTGGGCCTCTTGGCAATGGACCGTGTACCGAAGACTGCCCAGAGCTATCCGATGGGTATCGTGAATGACCATAAGATTTCTTACGCCGAGTTTGATTCCCGCGTGAAAATGGTCGTCCAGAACAACTACAGGGGCCAGCACCTTGAAGATGAACAGTACACGCAGCTCCGTTCCGAAGTGTTCCGCAGCTTCGTCCGCCAGATCCTTATGAACGAACAGTTCGAAAAGGCCGGACTGGCTACCTCGGTCGCCGAGCTCAAGAGTGAATTCAAGCGCAATCCGGACGCCGTCCGTGGCCGCCTCGTGCAGGAAGCCCAGGCCCGCCTCTACGCCATCCAGCAGCAGGCAACCTCCCAGGAAGACTTGATGCAGCGTTCGCAGGCCTACATCGCGAGCCTCCCGAAGTTCATCGTGGACACGGTCTTCAACAAGGCTGAATATGATGCCTGGCTCGAAACTCCCGAAGCCTTCCGCTGGAGCATGATGCTCAACTACGAAGAAGAACTCAAGTCCAGCATTATTCCGGCCCGTCAGCTCCAGGCCCTTGTTACGGCTTCCATCCATCCGACTTCCCTCGAAGCCAAGTGGAGCGTCGAACGCCGCTTGACCGATTTCGAATTTGAAGTCGCTTCCGTTTCCGCTTCCGATTTCACGGTGGCCGATGACGCCATTGACGACGCCATGGTCAAGGGCTACTTCAACGCCCATCAGGACAGCTTCTTCGTGACGAACGATGTGGTCAAGTTCCAGTACACCGTCCTCCCGGTGGAAGCAACTGCCGGTGACGACGCCCGTATCCGTGAATACGCCATGACGCTCTTCTACCAGCTTTCCGATACGTCTTCTACGGCAAACTTCGAAGATATGGCTCGCATTTCTTCCGAAGATCCGGGTAGCGCCGAAAATGGAGGCCTCCTCGAACAGCCGGCTGGCCTCGGTGCTTTCGTTCCTGAATTTGAAAAGGCCGCCCTTGCTCTCGATTCCGGTGCTATCTCTGAACCGGTGAAGACCCGCTTCGGCTACCACATCATCAAGAGCTACGGCAAGACGACCGATTCTACCGGTGCCGTGACGGCCAAGGTGGGCCACATCCTGCTCGTCGTGAACGCTTCTTCCGAAACGGTCGACAGCCTCGAAAACATCCTCACGGGCATCAAGTCCGACGTCGACAACGGCAAGGCTTTCGATGTCGCTGTCAAGGAACGCAACCTCGAAGTCAAGGAATCTGAATGGTTCAACCGCGATGGCAACATTGCTGAACTGGGTTACCTCAAGGGCCTCGCTTCTTTCGCCTGGCCGAACGAAAACCTCCCCGAAGAATACGGCATCTCTAGCCCGGTTCTCAAGAACAACAAGTGGGTGTTCGTCGGCGTGAAGGTGGGTGACGTCAAGGCCGGTGGCCGCGAAATCGGCCTCTACTACGATTCCATCAAGAAGAACCTTGCCGCAAAGAAGGCTGCAGGTGCTGCCGCCCTCTACCTGAACTCTGTGGCTGAAAAGGTCAAGGCCTATGTCCCGGCCAATCCGGAAGATTCCGCTGCCGTGGCTGCTGCCGCTATCGAAAAGGTCTCTATCGAAACCAAGAACGCTTCCGTGGACGGATACATTCCTGGCTTCGGTTACGCGAACGCCAATGTCGCCAAGGTCCTGAACGGCCAGAAGATCGGCGAATGGGGCCCGGTTGTTGAAACCGATCAGGGCGCCGTGATGGTGAAGGTTATTTCGAAGAAGACTCCTGAAGAAGAAGCAGTTGCTTCTTCTGTCAAGGAAGAATCTTCCAACACGGCTCGCTTTGCTGCGATGACAGTCTTCAACGACTTTGTCGGAAACATCGAGAAGAGCACCCCTGTAGAAAATAACCTGGACCTCTTCTACAAGGACTAACTTTTTACTATATTTGCGCTGTCCTTTCGAGGACAGCCGATTTGCCCCTATCGTCTAGTGGCCCAGGACTCGGGATTCTCATTCCCGCAACAGCGGTTCGAGTCCGCTTGGGGGTACTAAGGAACTCATCTACGGATGGGTTCTTTTTTTTTGGTCCCTTTCGGATTTTTTTTGTTTATTTTATATGATATGAAAAAGATCCTGATTCCTTTCTTGATTGCAGTCGTTCCGTATGCGTTTGCTGTGGATGTGATGCCCGATTTTGTGGACCCGCGTGACGGTCAGACTTATAAGACTGTCCAGATTGGTTCCCAGCGCTGGTTTGCGGAGAATTTGCGTTACAAGCTCAAGGGGAGCTATTGCTACGATAACAGGGACTACAATTGTTCAAGGTATGGTAGGCTTTATGATTGGTCCATGGCCATGAGGATGGTGGGCTATTATAATACCCATTCCATCAAGAAGTTCGATTTCAGCAAGGTGAAGGGCAAGTATCACGATGTTTGCCCCAAGGGCTGGCACGTGCCTTCTAACAAGGACTGGTTTAAGCTCAAGTACTATGTCGGTAGGGTGGGCCGTAGTGACGGTGTCGGCATTAGCCTCAAGTCGACGGACTTGTGGGAACGTGAAATGCGTGTCCCGGGAGGTGCCGACGAATTTGGCTTCAATGCGATTCCTGCAGGTATTAAGAATCCGTACAGCGGCTTTATGGATATGGGCCGTAATGTCCAGTTCTGGTCGACGATGGAAATCGATGCTGTTGGCGCCTATTACTGGAGCCTTATGTACGACATGAGGACGTTCGAAAAGGTCATGGCCGGCAAGGACGAAGGAGCTTCGGTCCGTTGCGTAGAAGACAAGCTTTACGAAATCAAGGAACCGCCTCCGCCGCCACCTGTAGTGGTCCCGGAAGTCGTGAAAGTCAAGGACAAGGAAGTCCTGACAATCCATATCGGCGATCAGGTGTGGATGGCGAAAAACCTGGACGTGGATGTGCCGGGCAGTTTCTGCTATGAACGCAAGATTGAAAATTGTGCGAAGTATGGGCGCTTCTATACGTGGCCGGCTGCGATGAAGCTTTCCGACGGTTATGTAAGCAAACTGGCGCAGGATTCCGTGAAGCGCATCCATCGCGGTGTTTGCCCCGTGGGCTGGCATATCCCGAGCATTTACGATTTCGACAGGCTGAACGCCTATATCAAGGATATCGACGATGCCGTGAGCGTGGGAACGAACCTGAAGGCGCGTGACGTATGGCCCGAGACGGAGAATTCTATGGCCGGCGAAAACGGTTTCGGCTTCAATGCTTTCCCGTACGGCGTGATGCTTTCGGATACCGTGAGCGGGATGGATTCGTTGACGGGATTCTGGAGCACGGCGGAAAAGGATTCCGCGACGGCGTTCTTCTGGTCGCTGCGTTACGATAGCGACGACCTGTTCCGCGATAGCTTGGGCAAGGCGGTCGCCTTCCCGGTGCGCTGCCTGATGGACCCGCCCGGCGTTGACGAAATTTACGACAGTACGGCGCTGTACGATTCCCGCGATGAAAACCGCTACAAGACGGTTGAAATCGGCGGTGTGCGCTGGATGGCCGAGAACCTGCGTTTTGCCGTTCCGGGGAGCTTCTGCTACGAGAACAAGGATATCCGTTGTCGCAGTTATGGAAGGCTCTACCCGTGGCACGTGGCGATGAGATTGCCCGAAGACTTCCTTGTAAACCCGGTGGAGGGCGGTATTACCGTCGAACATCAGGGCGTTTGCCCGGCAGGGTGGCATATGCCTTCTCAAAAGGATTGGGACAAGCTCGTTGAAGACGTTACCAAGATGAAGAAGGGGAATGTTGCTGCCGCCCTCAAGATGCGTGAAGGCTGGGTGAGGGGCGGTGCGCCTATTTCGGAAGCTTCGGGATTCCGGGCGATTCCTGCGGGCGCGCGGTACAATGACGGCGAGTTTGCCGAACTCGGTACGAGCGTTTACTTCTGGGAAGCGAGTGGCGGCGATGGGGCCGGCGCGGGTTACTGGAACTTGATTAACAGCAGGGACGTCTTTACGCGTGCAGAAGACTTCGAAAATGCGGCCTTCTCCGTGAGGTGCGTCAAGAATGCGATGCCCGATGTGAAGATGGTCAAGAAGGCGCCGGCGCAAGAGCCTGCCAGCGAGACTCCGGCGGATACAAGTGCTGCTAGTGCCGCGCCTGCTCAAGAGCCCGCGACGCCCAATGCAAATGCTGCGCCTGCTGCAAACGCTGCGCCGGCTGGTACTGCGCCGGCCACAAATGCCGCGCCTTAGAATAAACTTAATTGGCCGTTAGCGTCGGCTTCGGGGGAGGCTGCGGGCTTCTCGCTGCCTTCGCTTTCGCCGCTATCACTTTCGCTGCTGGAATCTGCCGCGGCAATCTGCTCCAAAAGCCATGCCTCGTCGTGTACGGGAATGCCGAGCTCGTTCGCCTTCGTAAGCTTGGAACCGGCTGCTTCGCCGGCCAAGACCCAACTCGTCTTCTTGCTGACGGAGCCCGATACCTTGCCGCCGTTCTCTTCGATGAGTTTGCGGGCTTCTTCGCGTTCCATGCTCGGCAACGTTCCGGTGATAACCGCGGTCTGTCCCTGGAATAGCGTCTTCACGACGCCCTTGAATTCGGTGGGGCAGCCGAGAGCGATGAGTTCGTCGATTTCTTGCGTGTAGCGTTCGGTGTGGAAGAAGTCGTAGACGGACTTTCCGATGCGTTCGCCCACGTCGTTTACGTTCTGCAAATCCTCAACGGTTGCCGTGCGGATTTTTTCCAGAGTACGGAAATGCTTGGCGAGGTTCCTGGCGCTGGTACGGCCCACGAAGCGGATGCCGAGACCGTGCAATAGGTTCTCGAGGCTCCTTTCCTTCGATGCGGCGATGGCGTCGTAGACGTTCTTCGCGCTCTTCTTGGCCATGCGATCCTGCGATTCGAGGTCTTCGATGGTGAGACGGTACAGGTCCGGGATTCTCTTGATTTTGCCCGTGGCAATCAGGCTGGCGATAAGGGCGGGGCCGAGGTTTTCGATGTTCATGGCCTCGCGGCTCACGAAATGTTCGAACAGGCATTGCACTTGCGCCGCACAGTGCATGTTTTCGCAACGGAGGATGACTTCGCCGTCTACGTGCGTGAGCGGTTCTCCGCAAACGGGGCAGTTCGCCGGGGCGGTTACGGGGAGTGCACCGGCCGGGCGCATTTCCTTCTTGACGTCGGTAATCTTCGGGATGATTTCGCCGCCCTTCTCGACGCCGACGGTGTCGCCGAAGTGGAGGTCCAGTCGGGCGACTTCGTCGAAGTTGTGGAGGGTGGCGCGTTTGACGGTGGTTCCTGCGAGGCGCACGGGTGCAAGGTTCGCCACGGGCGTGACCGCACCGGTGCGGCCCACCTGGAATTCTACGGAGAGGAGCGGCGTGTAGGCGCGTTCGGCTTTAAACTTGTAGGCGATGGCCCAGCGCGGGCTCTTGCTCGTTGTACCCAGCGCACGCTGCATGGCAAGGTCGTTCAGCTTCACGACCATGCCGTCGATTTCAAAGGGAAGGCTGTCACGGCTCGCGCCAATCTGTTCCGAAATCTTCATGATTTCGTCGGTATTGTCCGCGGTCCAGTAATCGTTCGTATGGAAGCCGAGCTTCTTGAGCTGCAACAGGTTTTCTTCGTGCGTCTTGTTGTTGCTCTGCGGAATGTGGTAGGCAAAGAATCGCATCGGGCGCGTCTTGCATTCGGCCACGCTCTTGAGCTTGAGCGAACCC
>CACXKY010000018.1 GCA_902768325.1 Fibrobacter succinogenes | reverse complement strand
TTGGCCGAACAGGATTTGAAGTACCGCGATTTCCATGCATCGCTGTTGCCGAACATCGACAAGAAATCGATTATCGGTGTGCGCGTGCCCACGATGAGAAAAATCGCGAAGGAATTTGCTTCGTCTGCGACGCCGGTAGAACTCGGCAAGTTCCTGGACAAGCTTCCGCACAAGTATTTCGAAGAGAACCAGGTTCATCTTTTTGCGGTGGAACGCATCAAGGATTTTGACGAATGTGTGCGCCGCATCGAGCAGTTCTTGCCCTATATCGATAACTGGGCGGTGTGCGATGGGAAATCCCCGAAGGCGCTGCTGAAGGACGAATCGCGTTTTTACGCCAAGATTTGCGAATGGATGAAGTCGACCAAGCCCTATATGGTTCGCTTCGGCGTGAACATGCTGATGGCGTTCTTTCTGGACGATCGATTCAACAAGAGCCAACTGAAGTTTGTCGCCGCCATCGACGAAAATCTATTTGATGACGCTGGTCGCGCGGAATGCCCCACCGACCGCTACTACGTGCAGATGGTTATCGCCTGGTACATGGCAACCGCCCTCGCCAAGCAATGGGACGCGACGTTCCCTTACATCAAGGGCCGTAAGCTCTCGCCCTGGATTCACAACAAGACCATCCAGAAAGCCTGCGAAAGCTACCGCATCACGGACGCGCAGAAGAAAATCCTCCGCGGTTTGAAATTAGAATCGTAAGAACGGTCTCATGTGAGCCGTAGTTGCCCCAAAAAGTCCACATTTGACATTTGCCCTGTTTTGGGATATATTTAGGGTATGAAGGGATTGGTTCAGAAATTTACAGTTGTTTCGGCGGCTTTCGGCGTTGCGTGCCTTGCGGGCATTGCATCCCCTGCGCATGCACAGACCAAGGTCGTCGTGGATCCGGGAAAAAAGTACCAGGTTTTCGAGGGCTGGGGCACGAGCCTCTGCTGGTGGGCCGTAAAGGCGGGCGCCTGGAGCGAGGCGAACCGCAGTAGCCTTATCGGGGCGATTGCCGACCCCGATACGGGTCTGGGCTACACGATTTTCCGCTACAACATCGGCGGTGGCGACCAGCCGGGCCATAACCACCTCACGAAGGGTGACGGCGGCGGCAAGGTTCCGGGTTACAAGCCCACCGAGAAAGGCGATTACGACTGGACGGCCGACCCGTATCAGCGCGCGATTGCATTGGAACTCGCCAAGCGTGTGAAGGACCCGATTTTCGAGGCGTTCAGCAATTCGCCCCCGTGGTGGATGACCAAGAGCGGCTGCGTTTCGGGAAGTAGCGACGGTAGCGACAACCTCAAGGAAGACTATTTCGACGACTTCGCGGACTACCTCTCCGAAGTGGCGCTGCACTTCAAGACGGAATGGGGGCTCACGTTCCGCACGGTGGAACCGTTCAACGAGCCTAGCGCCGGCTGGTGGAAGTCAAACGGCGGGCAGGAAGGCTGCGGCTTCAAGAACAACCAGTCCAGGATGATCGTGGAACTCGGCAAGGCGCTCCAGAAGAAGGGGCTCTTCCCGGAAACGTCGGTGAGCGCCGCCGATGAGACGTCCATCAAGCAGGCGCACGACCAGCTGGGCAACTACACCGCGGAGGCTCTCTCTTACCTGGGGCAGGTGAACACGCACAGCTATTCCGACGGCAGCTACCGCAAGCAGCTTTTCAACCGCGCCTTCGGCCTGAACAAGCGCCTTTGGCAGTCCGAAACGGGCCCGCTTAGCAAGAGCGGCGACGAACATATCGCGCTCTGGATGGCGAACGTGATTATCCAGGACCTGCGCGACATGCATGCGGAAGCGTGGATAGACTGGCAGATTGGCGACCCGGCCGAGAACTGGCGCAGCCTCGCGCTCAACCACAGCAAGCAGACTTTTACGCCGAACGCGCGCTACTACATGCACGCCGCATTCAGCCGCTACATCCGTCCGGGGTCCCGCATTATCGATAGCGACAACGGCAATACGCTCGCGGCGCTCCGCCCCGACGGAGCCCTGGTGCTTATCGTGCGCAACAGCGGCTCTAGCGACGTGAAGTACAGCTTCGACCTGGGCGAGTTCGTGAAGATTGGCACGAGCGCGAAGGTGGTGCGGTTCGAACTGCCCGGCAGCTTGACCAAGCAATCCGACATCGCGGTTTCGGGCAAGGCGCTCTCGATGACGGCGAAGGCCAACACGATTACCACGATGGTGATTGACGGTGCCGAGGGTGGCGCCTGCAAGCCGGATTCCATCATTCCGTACGTGAAAATCCACAGCAATAGCGGCTGGGACGAGACGACCGACGTGAAGTTGAACAAGGGCGACTCACTGGTGATTGGCCCGCACCCGTGGGAAGGCGGCCGCTGGGTATGGACCGGCCCGAAGGACTTCGGCAGCACCAGCCGCGAAATCCGCTTCAAGAACATGGACGGCACCATGAGCGGCTACTACAAGGCGGTGCATACGAACGCTTCGGGCTGCGAAGGCTCCGTGACGTTCAAGGTGGTGGTGGACGATCCGGCGCACCCGTTCGAGGAACCGGACACGAGCGTGACGGATTCTACGGGAGATACGTCGACGGTGGCTTTGCGCGGACTCGTTCCCGAAATCTGTTCGATGCAGCAGGGCTTCAGCGTTGGTGAACCGCTGCAAGTTTTTGACGTGCAGGGGCATCTCTTGAAAAACGTGCAGGAATTCCGTCCGCAGGACTTCCGCCCGGGCATCTACATCGTAAAGCAGGGTTTCCGCGTGCGCCAGATTCGCGTGGAATAGCTGTTTAAACCTGCAACAAACATTTAATACTTGCAATTGCTAGTGACTAATGGCTAGCAACTAATGACTAATTACTATACTTTATTCATGCTATTACAGACAAAAATCCAAAAAATCGCCTTTTCCCTCCTCGCCATCCTGCTCCTCGTCACGACGGGGAAGGACTGGTTTGACTTCTACACTTGCGGCTTCGTCGGTGACTGCCTTTCCAGCGCCGGGTGCTTCCAGCTCTATACGAAGTTTGCGATGTCGGTCATGTTGACGGTCCTCGCGTTTGCGACGGCGTCCAATGCGTTCTGCGCGCGTGACGGCAAGTTCTTGCGGGTGGCTTTCGTTTTCTCGCTCTTGGCGGACTTCAGTTTCAGCATGATCAAGGCGATTGATTCTAATGCGGGTGCGGTCAGCACGGTACTCGGTATCGTATTTTTCATGCTTTTCCAGACCGTCCTTATCTACAGGCATACGCGTACGTCGGAGTCTGACAAGAGCATCCCCAAGATTTACTGGCTCCTGGCGGTCGTGCTTGTTGCCGCCGTAGTGCTTGCCACGACCAAGGTTCTTGATTTCACGGTCGCTATCGTCGTCGCTTACGCCGTCTTCCTTATCACCTCGGTGGTGATGGGTATCCTTGCTCCGGGTAAGGGATTCTTCCCTGCAGAAAATGCCAAGTTCGTGCGCATCGGTATGATTGTCTGGTTCTTCGGTGATGCGCTGGTTGGACTTTCCATGATTCCCGGTGGCGACCATAGTACCCCGCTGATGGTAGCGACGTTAGCGAACAACTTCATCTGGTGGGTGTACGTTCCTTCCCAGCTGTTGGTCATCCGCTCTTGCGTTAAGCCCAAGGCCTAGTCCAAAAGAAATTGAAAAAAGCCCAAGGCCGGTTATGGCTTTGGGCTTTTTCTATGCGTTCGGCATAGGGTACAAAAAAAGGCATCCTACACGGTGGAACACTCGAAACTACTATTATGAAATGATAGCAGTGCCTTGGTGCTTCGTTTTTCGCGTCGTAGCGCGCCTAAACTAGACCACAAGAGCAACGAGCTGAATTAATCTTGTTAGATCGGGCGTTAATCCGTGTGATGCCTGTATTCTTAATATACACTCGGAACAAATGAAAAACAATAGTCCGATTGTTATAAATTGTTTTACGAATGTCAAGGAATTGTAAAATTTTCGGGGAAAGGTGGCCTAGTCCCAGTTTTTGGGCTGGTCGATGCCCTCTTCTAACAAACTCGAAATTTCACGGATGCTCTGGTCCATCTGTTCCTTGTAGACTTTCGCCTGGTGCAGACGGCGCTTCGCCTCGAACAGCTGTTGTGCCATTTCGAGGGCGAGCAGGGCCATGCGCTTTCCCGCTTCGAGGTTGTACTTCCCGTAGCTGTCGTAACGCTCGTCGATGTAGTCGACAATTTCCTTCAAGTCCGCGTCGGAAAGGTCCGTGCGGATCTGAAGCCGTTCCTTGGCTACGTTGATGCTTATCGATCTGTGGGTTTCTACGTCAGCCATTTTTCATTCCTACGCCGAATGGATCATCGTCCATCAGCCACCTTAGCCGAAAAAATTTGTTTGCGAGCCTCCATTGCTCGCAGAGAATAAATCATTGTCCTTTTCGTTGGCGCCGTGGACTTCGATGGGGAGGTCTTCGTCTTCGGCAATCTGGTTGAAGTCGAGAACAGGTTCTTCGTCGGGGACGTCTTTCGCGGCAGGTTCTGCAGCGGGCTCTTCGGCGGCCGTTTCTACGACGGGCTCGGCTTCCGCTTCAACGACCGGTTCTGCGGCCGGTGCGGCTTCCGCCGGGGCAGGTTCCGCCGGGGCGGCGTTATCAAACGTGTGTTCGACCGGGAATTCCGTCCCGAGTTCGTTTTCGATGGTGGAGAGGAGCTGCTTGAACTTTTCCTGCGCTTCGGAAATTTCTTCGCCCTGCGCCTGGATGGTGTCGTTCAGCTTTTCGATGCAGGCAGCCTTGTCGGCGAGGTCTGCGTTCAGTTTCTCGATGCAGGCGGCCTTGTCGGCGATATCTGCATTCAGTTTCTCGATCAGGGAATCTTTTTCGGAGGCGGTAGCCTTGAGGGAATCAACTTCCTTGCCCTTGGAAAGGAGTTCTTCCACTTGAGCGTTCAGTTGGGCTCGAAGGTCGGTGATTTCATCAATCTTCAGGTTCAGCGCTTCGTTCTGGGCGGCTGCCTGGTTTTCGCGGGCGTTGAGGGCCGCCTTGCAGTCGATGAGGCTTGCGTTGGCGGTGTCCAGGAGCATGGTCTTGTCCTGAAGTTCGGCATTGGCGCTGGCCAGAGCCTGCTTTAATCCTGCCACTTCTTGACGAAGGTTGCGTACGGTGGCGAGTACGCTGTCGACCTTTTGCGAAAGAAGGTTGATGTTTTCTAGGTTCATTTTAGCTCCGTTGGGGTTCTAGTGGAGGAGGTTTTCAACAATAAGATATATAAAAAAAATAGAAAAGGAATAAACTTTATGTAATTATCTATTTTGAGAATATGCTTCCCGTTGACGGCCATATCGAGCGCAGACTAGCCGACCTTCCCGCGTTGCCGGGCGTCTACATCATGAAGAATGCCCAGGGCAAGATCATCTACATCGGCAAGGCGAAGGTGCTCAAGAACCGCGTGAAGAGCTACTTCGACGGGAGCGAGCACGGCGGGCACCGCGCTGCATCCCTTATGCTGCCTTACATCCGCGACATCGAGTGGATTATTACGGAGACCGAAGAAGAGGCCCTGATCTTAGAGGCGAACCTCATCCGCAAGCACAAGCCCAAGTACAACGTTCTCCTGAAAGACGACAAGCATTTCCCTTACCTCGCCTTCTCGGTGGGCGAGAAGTTCCCGCGCCTGTTCCTGACCCGATCGGTCCACAAGGACGATAGCCAGTACTACGGCCCTTACATGAACTCGCGCATCATCGCGCAGCTCACGGACCTGGCCGCCCGACTTTTCCATATTCGCGAATGCAAGCTCAAGTTGCCGCTGGCGAGCCCGGCGAGGCCTTGCCTCAACTACCATATAGGCCGCTGTGACGCCCCGTGCGCGGGCCTCATAACGCCCGAGGAGTACCGCGTCAAGGTCAACCAGGCCCGCCTTATGCTGGAAGGCAAGCGCGATGACCTGCTGGAACAGTGGGAACGCGAGATGCTCGAGGCGAGCGAGAGGATGGACTTTGAAACCGCGGGCAAGAAGCGCGATGCGATTGTGGCGCTCCAGTCTACGGGAGTCCGCCAGAAAACCGATACGACCGACCCGAACCTCTCCCTCGACGTCCTTTCTATACGGCGGAACGGGACGCTCGCCGCCGCGGTCATCTTGGAATACCGCGCGGGGGTGCTGACGGGGCGCCGCCATTACCGCCTGGAATGCAAACTGGAAGACGACGAAACCGAGATTTTCCGCCAGATGGTTTTGCCCTGGTACATGGAGGTCCCGCTGATCCCGGCCGAAATCGCGACCGATATCGCCTTGCCCGAAGACGCGGAACCGCTACAGCAGGCGCTCTCCGAAAAGGCGGGGCGCAAGGTGCGCTTTACGAACCCGCAGAGGGGCGAAAAACTCGGCTTCCTCAAGCTCGCGGCGGCGAATGCCGACATGATCTTGGTGGAAATGCGTGCTGAGGTACAGAAATACAGCGAAATCGACCAGAGCGTCTTTGAACTGCAGAAGGTATTGGGCCTCAAGAAGACTCCCTTCCGCATCGAGTGCGTCGACATCTCGCACCTGAGCGGGACGAATACCGTCGCAAGCCTCGTCGCTTTCAAGAACGGTCGCCCCGACAAGAGCAACTACCGCAAGTTTATCATCAAGACGGTCGAGGGCGTCGACGACTTCGCAAGCATGCGCGAGGTGATGACCCGCCGCATCAGGCGTCTTGAAGAAGAAGGCACGCCGATGCCCGACCTGTGGGTATGTGACGGCGGTAAGGGTCAGGTGGACGCCACGATGCAGATTTTAAAGGAGCTGGGTCACGACCAGGACCTGCCGCTTATCGGCCTTGCGAAGCGCCTTGAAGAAATCGTCTTCCCCGACGACCGCGAGAGCATCGTGCTGCACCGTACGAGCCCCGCGCTGAAGCTGTTGCAGAACGCCCGCGATGAGGCGCACCGCTTTGCCATTACCTACCAGCGGAGCAAGCGCAAGAAGGATTTGGAGGTCGAGTGGCTCAAGATTCCTGGCGTGGGTCACGAGACCCGCGTGAAGATACTCTCGAAGTACAGGAGTGCCGAATCGTTCATGGCGGCCCCCGTCGAAGATATTGTCGACCTGCTGGGGAAGGTCCGCGGCAACAAGCTCCGCGAAGAAGTCGCAAGGTATTGCGCGAAATTCATCGAACCGCTTGACTCTAACTCAAGTGAGGATGTCCCAGCAGAAAAATAAAAAAGGCCCGCGAACGGGCCCTTTTTAAAGGTTTGCAGGTCGTTTATTCCTGGACGCAACGGACGCTGAAGTGCTTTTCCCTGTCGTCGACCTGGAAGAACTTCTGTTCGTTCTCGCCGGCGTAGCCCGGTTCCTTTTCCACGATAATGACGGTGAATTTTGAGCCCTGGTTTTCGTCGTAGTTCTTGTCGCCGCTTTGCGGTTCGGCATCGATCCAGTGGAATCCCATTTCGCCGGTAAACCCGCAGTCGTTGGTGCTCTTGCAACGTCCGCTGTAGCTCCACGGGTAGGAATCGTCGTTCATGACCGCTTCGGCTTCACTCCTGTTCGGGAGCCTCCAGCCTTTGGGGCATACCTTCTGGGCGTCGCTGTTGGTGTACAGACGGCCGTACTTATCGCAGTTGGAATCTTCGTTGTTGAAGCACTTGCTCTGCCCGAACGCGTAATTCAGGTCCTGGGCCATCCAGAGCTTGTCGCCCACGGTCTTGAGGTTGTAGGTCTTCTGGTCGCGGTTGTCGATTAGCTTGTCGCCGTTGACGGTCGGCGGTTCGTCGGACGGGGTATCGATAGTGACGCCACCGCCGGAGCTGGACTTCGCCTTGGACGAAGAAGACGGGAGGTTGGCTTCGCAGCCTTCGTTCCAGCAGAAGGCGACCGCGCTGCTGTAATACGGCGTTTCGGTCTTGCCGGAGCTGATGTAGACCTTGGAGGAGTCTATAACCTTGTTGATCTTGGTGGAGTCGACGACAATGACGCTGTCACCGGAAGAACTCGGATTCTTGCTTGCGGAAGACTTGGTCGAGGTGGACGACGCGACGGACTGTTCATCCTGGTTGTCATCGGCGGCAGCCAAGTCGGTAGAGGAGGAACATGCCCAAAAAACTGAAAAAACAGCAAAAATTGATGATAATGCAATGTAACGCTTCATATGCCAAAATATACTTTTCTTTTTGGGGCTGAACAGCAAAAACTTTTTTACTATCTTTTCCGTCACTATGAGCAATGTTGAAATTTTCGACACCACATTCGCCATAACCATCCTGGTTATCATGGCTCTTTGCATTCCTACGGCCCTTTTGCTGGCAAACTGGTTCCTGCATCCGGGCAAAATTAAGCAGGTTCTTATCAAGGGATCTGCATATGAGTGTGGCCTAGCTCACGTTTCTGGGACAGCCAACGAACGTTATCCGGTGAAATATTACATGGTGGCGATGCTTTTCCTGGTCTTTGACCTGGAAGTGGCGTTCCTCTACCCCTGGACCGTCCAGTTCTTGACCGGCGGTTGGGAACTCCTTTTTGTGCTCCTCGGATTCCTGGTGATTCTCGAAGCGGGCTATATCTACCTGTACAAGAAGGGCGTGCTGGATTGGACCAGCATTAAAGATTAAGAGAGTGTTCTATCTCAAATAAATAAGGTGCGGACCCCGCTCAGGGGTCCGCGTCTTGTTATGAGACCGTTCGTGCTAGAATCTGCAAAACAGGTGCAGGGCTGGCACTCACTCTCGCAACCGCCCCAGTTTAATAACTGGGGCTTTGTTGCTCACGGGAGACCGTTCGCGCTAGAATCAGTAAGACAAGTACAGGGCTGGCACTCACTCCCACCTAAAGGTGGCCATGTACACTAAGGCAACAAGTTGCCAAGTGTCCAAAGGTCGCAAAAGCGTGCAAAACGAGAGTCGCGAAATTATGCCTGCATAATTTCATGACCGAGTGAAGCCGCGGACGCCGTAGGCGTCAACCGCCCCAGCTTAACGCATGGGGCTTGTTGCTCACGTAAGACCGCTTGAGGTATGAAAAATGAGCCTTGGTGGCTTATTGATAAAAATAATTGATTAAAAACGCAAAAAATATGCATTAGACAAGATGAATTTAAGGGGGTATATTTGAAGCGTAAACAATAACAATCTTCACAAAGGAAACAACCATGAAACTCGTTCGTAAAACTGCACTGGCTATCGCTTGCACTCTGATCCTGGTCGCCTCGGGCCACGCCAAGAGCGCCTATGTCTCCGTCGACCGTTTGCCGGAAATGGTCAAGACGTTTGTTGCCCAGCAGTTCCCCAACCAGCAAATCATCTTTGCCGAAAAGGAAGGGCACTTTTACAAGAAGGCCAAGTATGAACTGGGGCTGGATAGTGGTGCAAAGCTCGAACTCGACGAAGACGGAAACTGGGAAAAGGTCGAAAACAAGGTGGATGGCGTGCCGGCCATTTTTGTCCCGAAGAAAATAGCCGACTACATAAAGTCGAAATATGCCACCGTTGCCGTGACCAAGGTCGACAAGGAAGGCGATGGTTACGAAGTGGAACTTTCCAACCGGAAGGAGCTGAAATTCAACAAGCGCTTCAAGCTGGTCAAGGTGGACAACTAGATTTCATGTGCTCCATAAAAGCAGGCAGTCCCAGGCGGGGCTGCTTGTTTTGTCTAGAACGCTTCGCGGATGTAGAACGTGATGCCGAGCTGTTCGAAATCGATCCACGAGAAGTCGGCGCGTGCGTAAAGCTTTTCGCTCATGTTGAGGGCGAACTGGCCGCCAAAACCGAGGCCGGTATGCCACTTGTTCCGCATGAGGTCGCTGAAGTATTCGCCTGTCTTGCTGCCTTCAAAGAAGATATTGCCGGCGAGCCGCCAGAACAGCGTTTTGCGGAATTCGGTCTGCAGGAACAGCGCCTGGTCCCCGTTGAAGTAGTTCGTCTTGACACCGCGGAACCGCTTGATTCCGTCGGGCCCGGCAAGCATATCGAAGGGAACGTCCCCGTTGACCCGCTGCCACAGGAATCCGACCGCCATGGACGTGTTCCAGATGAATTCGCTGAAACCGCGCATGTCGAGTTCCTGCGAAGTGAAGGCGTAGTTGCTCAGGGCGTCGGGGTAGAACTTGTGCTCCCACTGGATCAGGTAGCCGTGCCTCGACCAGTTGAGGTTGTCACGCGTGTCGTAGGTGAGGTGGTAGCCGATTCCGCTGCGCCAGCCGTCCACTTCGCCGGGGTGTTCCACGGGGCCGTCGTAGTCGTCGAAATCGAATTCGCTGTGGTTGACGCGGTAGGCGATGCCGTACTTGAAGGCGGACCATTTTTGCGGGAGCAAGAAGTTCGTTTCCACCAGGCCCTCGGTATAGAAGGTCGAGCGCGTCAGCTTGCGGAAAACGTCTTTGTCCGGGTCGTTGCCGAACCCGTAGAAGTTGGTGCTCCAGCTTTCGTAGAAGAGGTAAATCTTTCCCGAGATGCGGTCGTGCATCAAGAAGAATATCGGCGAGATGGAGGCCGAATACTGGTCTTCGGTAGTGGCGTAGGCGATAATGTCGAGTTCGCTGGTGCGCCCGCCCTCGAAGGAGGGCTTGAAGAAGATGTTGCCCATGAGCCCGTATTCGAATTTCGTTTCTTCCGTATAGCCGAGTACGGGAACGACGGCGTAACGCTGGAAATCGTCTTTTTCGCCTTCCTGTGCGGAAACCGGAGCCAGGAGCGATAGGCTCACGGCTATGGTGGAGAGGGCTTTTGGGGCGAATTCCGTCACGGGCTCCAATGTAGAAAAAAACTTCCTGTAGGGGAATAGTTTTTTACAATTTGTAAACGATATAAATTTGGCCGGGCGGGAAGGATGTTGCGAAAAAATCTAGATAAATCTATAGAAAGTATGGGATGCCAAAAAGAGGAGAAGTTATGAACAAGTCAGTTCATTTTATTTTGGCTATGGGCGTTACTGCGGCAATGGCTGCACAGGCCCCGCTCAATTTCGACGTCGAAAACCGGGGCAAAGACCTTGGCGCTACGGCGGGCGAGCTTAAATCAAACAAAAAACTGCCGAATCCGTTTGAATTCCATGACGGTTCCAAGGTCACCAAGTATGGCGACTGGAGCAAGCGCCGTAACGAAATCAAGGCGGATATCGAGAAGTACGAGATTGGCGACAAGCCGATTCCTTCCGACGTGAGCGCCACCTACAGCGGCGGCACCCTCACGGTGACGGTCAAGGAAGGCGGCAAGACGATGACGATTACGTCAAAGTTCAGCATTCCTTCGGGCGATGGCCCGCACCCGATTATCATCGGCATGAACAGCGGTACGGGTTCGCTTTCGTCGAGCATCTTCAGCGGCTTTGCGCAGGTGCCGTTCAGCCACGACCAGGTGGCAAAATATTCCATGAACGGCCAGAAGGACACGAACGTGGGCTTCTACAAGTTCTACGGCAACAAGAATTCCAATGGTGACTATTCCGCATGGTCCTGGGGCGTGAGCCGCCTGATTGACGGCCTTGCGCAGATTGCCGACGAGTACCACCTCGACATGAGCAAGATTGCCGTGACGGGCTGCTCCTATGCGGGCAAGATGGCGCTCTTCGCTGGCGCCTTTGACGAACGCGTGACGCTCACCATCGCCCAGGAATCGGGTGGCGGCGGCATTAACTCGTGGCGCACTTCCGCGGACTTTGCGAGCCGCGGCACGAACATCGAGAAGATTGACAACACGAACTACAGCTGGTTCATGCAGAGCCTCAAGAGCCAGGACCCATACAAGCTCCCGCACGACCACCACGAACTCATCGCCATGATTGCCCCGCGTGCGGTGATTGCGCTCGGCAACCCCGGTTACGAATGGCTGGGCGACGAATCGGGCTACAAGTCCATGATGGCGGCGACCGAAGTGTGGAAGGCCATGGGTGTCGAGGACCGCATCGGCTTCGACTTTACCGGCGGTCACGAGCACTGCCAGGCGGCATCGAGCCAGACCAAGTCGGTGACGGCGTTCGTGGACAAGTTCCTCCGCAACAAGGATGCGAATACCGATATCCACGTGAAGCCCACGAACGGCAAGGGTTTCAAGATTGATAATTATGGTGACTGGATTGACTGGGAAACGCCTTCGCTCCCGTACGAAGAAGCTCCGGGTCCCGATACCACTGCCTCTATCGATACGAGTTCGACCGACACGTCGACCACGTCTTGTGGCGCAAGCCTTGCCATGCCGGAACTCGGCATGCACGTTTCGAAGGGCCGTCTTGAAATTGTCGGCGCTCCGGCTGGTGCCCGTGTGAAACTCTTCGATGTCCGCGGTAATATGGTGGCGCAGTTCGGCAAGGATGGCGGCATGCTCCCGAAGGCGGGCAGGCTCCTTGCGATTGTCGAGAGTGCTTCCGGTGTACGACTGATGACCAAGGTTATCGGAAATACCGGATTCTAAAAGAGATCCTCCTCATACCAAGCCGCGCGATTCCGTGCGGCTTTTTTTGTGGGCTCCGCGGGATTTAAACTTTTTCTAAATTGCATTCCGATGCCTATTCTTTCCGCACAGAATATTACGCTCCGCTTTGGCGGTCCGCCCCTTTTGGACAATGTCACGTTCGATGTCGAGCCGGGCGACCGTATCTGCCTGGTAGGTCGCAATGGCGAAGGCAAGAGCACCTTGTTGAAGGTGCTCACCGGCGAGATGGAAGCGAACTCCGGCGATATCATCAAGAAGTCTGGGCTCAAGATTACTCGGATGATACAGGAAATCCCGGCGCACCTGGAAGGGACGGTGCGCGACGTCGTGATGTCGGGCGTTGGCGGTACGGACGCTGCCGTGCGCAACAGCCACGCCGAAGCCATCTTGGGAAAGACGGGGATTCCGGCGGACGCTTCGTTCGACAGCCTTTCTGGTGGACAGAAGCGTCGCGTGCTCTTTGCACGGGCTGTTGCGGGCGATCCGGACTTGCTCTTGCTGGACGAACCGACGAACCATTTGGACATTCCCGCCATCCAGTGGCTGGAAGGCATTGTCACGCGTTTGGAATGTGCCGTCCTCTTCGTGAGCCACGACCGTACCTTCGTGCGCCGTACCGCGACGCGCATTTTGGAACTCGACCGCGGCCGCGTGCGTAGCTGGGACTTCCCTTACGACAAGTTCGTGCAGTTCAGGGACCAGGCGCTTGCCGAAGAAGAAAAGGCCAATGCGCTTTTTGACAAGCGCCTCGCCGAAGAAGAGGTCTGGATCCGCAAGGGCATCCAGGCGCGGCGGACCCGTAACGAGGGCCGCGTGCGCGCGCTGATCAAGATGCGTGAAGAACGCGCTGCGCGCCGCACCCGAACGGGCAATGTGAACATGCAGATTACGGAGGCCGACCGTTCGGGGCGCCTGGTCGCCCGTCTTACCGACGTGAGCTATTCGTACGACGGAGCACCGCTCCTGAACCGCTTTTCGACGGAAGTCTCCCGCGGGGACCGCATCGGCATCGTGGGTCCGAATGGCAGCGGCAAAACAACGTTGCTCCGTCTGATTCTGGGGGAACTCCAGCCCGATACGGGGGAGGTGCGTCTCGGCACCAACCTGCAGATTGCCTATTTCGACCAGATGCGTTCGCGCTTGCGCGAAGACAAGTCGCTTGTCGAAAACATCGGCGACGGACAGGCCTACATCACGCTCAATGGGGTCAAGCGCCACGTGTTGAGCTACCTCCAGGATTTCCTCTTTTCGGCGGAACGTGCCCGCGGCCCTATCAGCGCCCTGAGTGGCGGCGAAAGGAACCGCCTGTTGCTCGCCTGCCTCTTTAGCCACCCGAGCAATGTCCTTGTGCTCGACGAGCCTACCAACGACCTGGATATGGAAACGCTCGACCTCTTGGCGGAACTCCTGGCCGATTACAAGGGAACAGTTTTGACCGTAAGCCACGATCGCGCCTTCCTCGATTCGGTCGTGACGAGCATTTTGGCTATAGAAGACGGTGGAAACGTGTTTGAGGCGACGGGCGGATATACGGATTACGAAAATAACCGCAAAGTTCGTGAAAAAGAGAAGGCAAATGCCGCCCGCATAGCCGAAGAACGGGCTAATTCTCAGAAAAGTGGGGCCCTTTCGAACGGGTCGGGCGCGGAAAGTGCCACAAATCAGGCAAATGTTGCCAAAAAACGGAAGCGCAGTTATAACGAAGAACGCGAATATGCCGCCCTTCCGGAGAAAATCGAAAAGCTTGAGGCTGAAATTGCCGAAATTCAGACGGAACTTGCCAAGCCTGAAGTATATACGGATGCAAATCGTATCATTGAGCTCCAAAAGTCCCTTTCTGACCACGAATCGGAGTTGGAAAAGGCCTATGAGCGGTATGGCGAGCTTGACGCCCTATAAAATTGCCGTTTTTGAGCTAAAATCGCCGTTGTAAATTGTCCAAACTAAATTTTGGGCTCCTCTTGTGACAAAACGCACATTTTGATATAATTTTATAGTAATGTAATTGAAAGTTAACAAGGGGAGACTCCAATGGCTATTGTAAGAAAATATTCCTCCATACTGCCTCTCTGTATGGCGGTATGTTTGTCGCAAGCTGTTGCAGCTGAGAAAGTGCTGTGGGACGAAAACGGGATAGACGAGTTTTCGTCTAAAGGGATTTATGATTACAGCTATCCCAATAAGGCAACAGTGTCTGTTAGTTTGTCCAAACCGAAGGATACGGTCAAGCCTTACTATATCCAGGCAACTTATGTTGCCCAAGAGGGTTCGAAGAATAGCGGTGCCGGATACGGTTTCTATTGGGAATTGAACGAAGATTACGAAGAACAGGTGGTGAGCCTTGCAAGTTATAGTGGCGTTTGCTTGAATTACGCGGCAGACGGCCAGGTCCGCATGGATTTCAAACAGTGGACTATCGACGATGACAACTACTTTGGCTACATGCTCCCGGGAACCGGTGGCCAAAGGGTCAACTTGTTCGTGGCGTTCGACGATCTGGAACTGGGCTGGGACAAATCCAGTTCCACCAACAAGTGGGATGTCAAGAAGCAGATGGGCCTTCAGTTCAGTTACAAGTCGGAATTCATCAAGAAGAGCGGCCTTCGCAATGTCTTTGGCCTCTACGCCGTGCGCCTTGCCGACGAATGTCCGCAGCATGCGCCTGTCGCGGATGCTTCTCTCCCGACGGATTACGATTTGAACGAAGGGGAAAAGCTGGTCCTCCACATGTCCGATATCTTCAGTGACGAGGATGGTACCGATCTTTCGATTTCGGGAACCTTTAGCGGAAATGGCGATGTCATTTCTTCGTACGACGATACGCAGCATATCACGCTGAAGGATTCCATCGTGCTTACGGTAAAATCGAATCCGAAGTCTGACGTTTTCACCATGAAGCTCACGGCGACCGACCCCACGAACAGGAAGGCGGTCTGGACGTTTACGGTGAACCCGATTGATGTGGAACATGCCCCGACTCTCAGGGACACGACGTACCAGGTGCTGCAGGGTGAAAAGGTTTCTTGTTCCGGCAAGTGCAGCTTCTATGATAAGTTCGTGACCGATCTCGATGGGGACGACGTTACGCTCCACCTCGTTGACGAACCTGCCGTGGGTGTCTTCACGTTCGACGAAGCGAAGGGCCAGTTCACGTATACGGCACCCGCCGACTTCTCTGGCGAAGTGTTCTTCTCGCTTTATGCCGATGAGGACGACGATCCTACAAGCAAGAGCGCGACGGTGGAATACAAGATTATTGTCTTGGATGTCAACGATCCTCCGGTGGTCGAAATCCTGGATTCTGCGATTACCTATACGATCGGTGATGGCGACGAATTTGCGGTGAAGCTCAACGATTCGAAGTCGTTTATCTCGGTCGAGGAAGATTTCACGGATTCTATCTGGGTCTCGATTCCTGCGACTAGCGTGGAATTCAGCGATGTGGATTCGGACCTTGAAATGGGCGTGAAGACCAATGGCATCGTGAAGGCCGAAATCAAGAAGATTGGCAAGGCGCCCTTTGTCGTGGTGACTTCCAAGCCGAACGCCAACGGACTTGCCAAGGTGACGTACTATGCCGACGATGGCGAATTCCAGGTGGGCGTAGACTTCTATGTGAAGGTGGCTCCGGTTGTGGATAATCCGATTGCGGTTGCCGATGCCTACGAGCTGTTTGCCGATGAACCCCTGACGGTTGCGGCCAAGGACGGCTTGCTCGCGAATGACGAGAATCCCGATGATCCGTCGGTCCCGCTGATTCCGGTGGTGGACAAGAATGTCTCTCACGGAAAGCTGAAATTGAAACAGGATGGCGGTTTCACGTATACGCCGGAAGAAGGCTTTACGGGTACGGATTCCTTCACCTACTATGTCCATCCGGAAGAAGACGAAGATGTAACGTCGGAATCGGTCAAGGTGACCTTGACGGTGAAGAGCCAGCCTGGGCCGGTCGTCGATGTCGATGCCAAGAAACTCGATACGACGCTTGTGGAAGATGCCAAGCAGGGCTTGACCTACCTCAAGGCGGTCGTGATGAACTGGTTCAGCGATCCTGACGATAATCCGTTCAAGGTTACGGCGGAAAGCGATGACGGCAAGACTCTCGTTGAGTTCAACGCCTCTGGTTCGCTTGTCATCAAGGTGGCTCCGGACTCTGTCGGCGATGCCTATGTTACGGTCTCTGCAAAGGGTGACGTTGGCAAGGCTGCATCGTTCAAGATCCATATCAAGATTAAGCCGGTCAACGATGCGCCGGTTGTCTTGAAGACGGACTCGGTCTACGTGAAGGACCTCAATGGCTGGAAGGTCAAGTTTGCGCTTGCGGATTACGTGACCGATATTGACGGCGATTCGCTGACCTATACGGTGGGCGTTTCTTCTGCGCTTTCGACGAAGGTTTCTGTGACCATCGAACACGATACGGTGAAGGTGAAACCCAAGGATAAGGCGTACTTCCAGAAGGGCGACCTCGTGGCGTTCAATGTGAAGGCTGCCGACGCAAGCACTTTTGCGACGGTGAACTTCTTCATCTTTCTCGGTATGGAAAAACCCTCGGTTGGCATCCGTGCAATCGCTGCCGCTCCTAGAACGGGCTGGCAGGGCGCTATCGCCGCCGACCGCGGTGTGGTCGCTATGATGGATATGCAGGGCCGCGTGATGTGGAAGGCTAAGCTTCCGGTAAGCGAAGCCGATGTGCGTAACGCTGCCGCCCAGGTGCAGGGCCGCAAGGTGCTGCGCGTGAACAACCAGACATGGACGATTAAATAGACGAAAGAACGGGCCTACGGCCCTACAGACGAAAGACGAGAGATTTTTCGTAACGAAAGTTTAAAAGAAAGGGCTCCGCTAAGCGGAGCCTTCTCTCGTCTGTAGCCGCAGAGCGGCGTTCTCTCGTCTCTCGTCTATTTCACCAGCGCTTCGGTGTCGAGGGCGATGAGGAGTTCCTCGTTCGTGGCGACGACCATCGCGGTCGGCGTGCCGTCCTTGCTGATGATGTGGCCGGAGTTCTTGCCGTTGTCCTCGTTGCGGGTGTCGTCGATCTGGTAGCCGAGAATCTTGAGGTTGTCCATCGCCATCTTGCGGACAAGCTTGCTGTTCTCGCCGATGCCGCCGGTGAACACCAGTGCGTCAATACGCGGGAGTGCCATAGCGATGCCGCCGATTTCGCGGGTAAGCCTGTAGGCGAACGTTTCGAGGGCGATCTGTGCGCCGACGTGGCCTTCGCTTGCGGCCTGCGTCAGGGTGCGCATGTCGTTGCTGAGCCCGGAGAGGCCGAGCAGGCCCGATTCCTTGTTCACGAGCTTGTCGAGGCGGTCGATGTCGTAGCCGTACTTCTTGCTGATGAAGAAGAGGATGGCCGGGTCGAGGCTGCCGGAGCGGGTGCCCATGATGAGGCCTTCCAGCGGGGTGAATCCCATGGTGGTGTCTACGCACTGGCCGTTCAAAATGGCGGAGCAACTGGAACCGTTACCGAGGTGAGCCGTAATGAGGCAGACTTCTTCGGGCATCTTGCCCAGGATCTTGGCGGCCTCGCCGGTCACGAAGCGGTGGCTTGTGCCGTGTGCGCCGTAGCGGCGGATCTTGTCTTCTTCGTAGAACTTGTAGGGGATGCCGTAGAGGAATGCCTTGCGCGGCATCGTCTGGTGGAAGGCGGTGTCGAACACGGCCACCTGCGGGAGCTTCGGGAAGAACTTGGTCGCGCATTCCATGCCGGTCGCGTGTGCAGGTTCGTGCAGCGGGGCGAACAGCGTGATGCTACGGATGTAGTCGATGACTTCCTGGCTCACCTTCTCGCTCTTGATGTACTTGCCGCCATGCACCACGCGGTGACCGATGGCTTCAATCGTGTCGATGAGCTTCTGTTCGTTCAAGAACTTCTGCACTTCGGCGACGGCTTCGGCGTGCGTCGGGCAGTCGAAATTGAAGTCGATATTGCCTTCGGGGCCCTTGGCCTTGACGTGACCGTCTACGCCGATATTTTCGACGAGGCCGCTGGAGATGGACTGCTTGGTCTGGGTGTCGATGACGGCGAACTTGACCGAGGAGCTGCCGCAATTAAGAACGAGTACGCGCATAGTAAAACCTTGCTGATTGATTATGGCCGAAAAAATAGCATTTGTTCTACCGGGCAAGCGAAGCCCCAAAAAGCAAAGCGCGCCCTCTGTGCCCCCTATATGTCGAAGAGTGTGTCATATAGAAAAAATTTTTATAGCAAATGCATATTTTTATATTAAAAACAAAAAATTTGAGTCATTCGTTGAAAAATCTAGCTATATTAAAAAACATGAAACCGATAATTGAATATCAAGATTACCATCTCTTCATTAGGGATTATTATGATGACCGCAAAAGGCGCTCGTATTTTTCTTGGCGCGAATTTGCCAAGCTTGCCGGTTTTGCTTCGTCAACCTACCTGAGGCTCGTGAGTGAAGGCAAAAGTAACTTGAGCCGCGTGACGATGGACCGGATGGTCGGTGCGATGGAACTCGTTGGTTACGAAGTGCCTTACTTCAAGGCGATGGTGAATTTCTGCAACGCGAAGAACGAGACGGCGAAAGCGAAGTTCCTTGGCGAAATGCAGAGCATCGCGCTGGAATACAAGGTGCGCATTGTCGACAAGGAAGCGGTCGAATACTTTGACGGGTGGAAGAATTCCGTTGTCCGTGAACTTGCTCCCTTGATGCGGGGGGCGACTCCGGGAAAAATGGCCAAGGCCTGCTGTAACGAAATCTCTGCTGCCGAAGTCGCCGATTCGCTTGCTTTTTTGACGAAGGCGGGATTCCTGAAAAAGGATCCGTCCGGCGCTTACCGCCAGACGGAAAAGAACGTCGTCGCGTCGAAGGAAGGGATGGCGTATGCCGTTCATGCTTTTCAAAAAAAGGTGGGGGACCTCGGCATCGAGGCTATCGAACGCTTCGGTGCCGACTCCCGCAGCATTTCGGGAATTACGTTGACCGTGAACCGCGATAGCTATGAACGCATCGCCCGCGAAATTGACGAATTCCGCAAGAGGATTATCGCCATTGCGTCGGATACCGAAGACGCAAATCGAATCTATCAAATGAATTTACAGTTCTTCCCGATGACTTGGGATGTCAATGAAATTAAGGAGGTTTAGGATGAAAAGGAAACTTTATTGCGTTGCCGCTTTGGGGGCGCTCCTGCTTTGTGCGGCATGTTCCGAAAAGGAATCGCCAGTTTCGGGTTCGACGGAAGTCCCGAACATGAACAAGGATAATAACCAGCGGTGGAATTCACCGGAAGGATGCGCCTCTATATATAGCCATCCCGATGAATTGCTGGGTGATAGCGGAGTGACGCTTGTCGTTGCTCAAACGCATTGTATCCCTCGTCCTCATGTGCTGATCAATCCGGAAGACGTCCCTGATTCCTGCACGATAGAACAAGAACTGGAATCTAGGTCTGTTCTTGCCATCAATTCCGACTACACCTGGAATTCAGACGAAACTGCAGATGCGGAATTTAGGGGAATGCTGGATTCCATGTCCAAGGATGAATCCCTGGATAGTGCGGTTCGAACCTGCGCCCAGAATTACTTGAAGGTTTCACCGCTGATTCAACGCGATTATGATTTCTTCTTTGACGAACGCTTGGTCAAGTCGGTTCGCTGCAATGGTGACGAAGTCCGTTACACGAACGGCTACAAGCAGTTCTTGAAGGAATTCGGTATTAAGGACGATGAGGATTCGCTGGAAGTACATACGGTGGCGAAGAATCTTTATCTGCAAGAGAAGCAGAAGGAGTTCGATGCCTGTGTCGAAGCGCTGGACAAAAAGAAGAACGTTCTCTGGGATGCTTCGAGGGCTGATCTGGAAACGGGGCTTGACAGCGTGACGGGAACGTCGATTACCTTCTACGAAAGCGATTCCATCTATGGAGGGAGTTCTCACATTGAATGGAAAAATGAAGACGGCCTTTTGTCGGGAACGGCGGTATATACCGTAGAATGGGATTCTTCCTTCGCAGACCCCTTTGCAACTCTCGGCATTTGGCTTAAGGGCAATAATAGCAAGGAAAGGAACCATTATGTGGATATGAGCGGCAAGAACGGTATATGCTTCTCGCATTATTCGGACGGGCATGTTACCATTATGCTTGACTTGGGGGATTCCCTGAATTCTCTTCTAGACGACAAGCTTTATCATGCTGAATTCACGGCTAAAAGGATTGGTTTCCCTGAATGTAAGACATGGGATGATTTTACGGATGCTTGGGCAGAGAGGGAAATAGATATAAAAACAGCCTTGAAGCATCTTGTGGGAATCAGGTACTATTTTTCCACTAGATGGGTCGCGCCTATAGCGGATGAATTCGCCATAGAGCGGGTTTACTTCATGGATCCTTGATTTTGGGGAACTGTTAGGGGGAAAAATTGGTATAACACCGGTACATTATTTACATTTGTACCGATGTTCAAGAAGATTGCAGAATTCGACAACCGCGTATCGGTATATTGGACCAACCGTCACTTTTCGGAAAGGGTGAACGGTTGGCTCAAGTTTTATGTGCGTCTGGGTGACGGCTATATTTGGGCCGCTTTTGCGCTGTTCGTCTTCTTGATGGTTGGCTGGGAAAACTTCCTGCCCATCCTGTGGCAGGCGCTGATGGCGCTCGCGGTGAGCCTGGTGCTTTACGAGGTGGTTAAACTCAATACCAAACGCCCGCGCCCGTTTGCCGCGAATCCGCAAATCAAGGCAGAAGTCCCGCCGCTCGACAAGTACAGTTTCCCCTCGGGCCACACGATGAATAACCTGGCGGTGGCATCGGCGGTGTTCTTCGTGGTGCCGCAGTACGGCTGGCTTATGATCCTCCTGCCGCTTACGTGGGGGCTGCTGCGCGTGTACTTTGGCGTGCACTGGCTCACGGACATTTTGTGCGGGTTCTTGCTCGGCATATTGAGCTTTGTGCTTGGGCATGTCATTTGGATAACGATTTTTTAGGGAATTGTGTCATTCTGAGCGAAGCCCGTAGGGCGAAGTCGAAGAATCCAGGGTGAAGTAAATGGGCTTTGTAAGTGCGAAAGATTTTTTTGCATCGCTGGCAAGTGACGAGCGCGTCTTTTTGCTTATCCGCCATGCCGAACGAGGGCATATCACGCCAGACGATCCGGACCTCGGGGCACATGTGGGGCTTACGGACAAGGGCCGCATGCAGGCGCTTGCGCTAGGGAAATCGATTCCGGCAGAAGGCGATATGTGCTTCTATTCGAGCCCGGTGGGGCGCTGTATGGAAACGGCCCGCTGTATCGGGGAAGGTCACGCCTTGACCGATGCGCTCGTGGAACCGCTAGACTGCCTGGGGGATTTTTTCGTCCAGAACGACGAAGAAGCCATGAAGGTCATGCGTAACGGCTTTTACGAAGGGCTTTGCGCCTGGCTCGAAAACGAGATGGCGGGCAAGCCGCGCTCCGGCGACGAGGCGTTCTACCCGCTTTCGGACCGTGCCGAAGAAATGCTTTCGATGATGCTCGAAAAGGGGAACGCGCGTTTCAACGTCTTCGCGACGCACGACGCCTGGGTCGTCCCTTGCCTGGTCCACTTCTGCAAGATGCATTTTTCGCCCAGCTGCTGGATGAATTACCTGACCGGGATGGCGGTAGTGACCGATGCGCAAAAAACGGTCCACCGGATTGTCCCCGTGACGGCTATCGATACCGGCTGGTTGAAGTTCTAAATCCGCCAAAATAATATACATTCAAGGTATGAAGACTTCTAGTACATACCGTCGTATATTTGTGCTGGGCTCCGGTTTCAGCAAGTCCTTCTGCCCGGAGATGCCCACGCTTCGCGATTTGAACGACCTTATTCCTTTCGGGATATCGGAAGAGTTCCCGCACTTGCGCGATTATTGCCGCCAGTTTTTGGAGCTGTGCAACAACCAGCTGGATTACCTGAACATCGAGACGCTTTCGACATCGATTCTTTCGGCGCAGATTTTCCCGGGGGTACGCGAGAGCCTCTACCATTCGAGCCTGCGCTTTGAACTGCTCCGCTTTATTGCGGGCGCCATCCGTCACGACAAGGGCGTAGACGCGCAGTCTTCGGCGGTGCTGCGGAAGTTCCTGGGCGAATGCCTCAACTGCCCGGGCGAGGGTGTGCGTGACACGCTGTTGCTCAGCTTCAACTACGATACGCTTATCGAAGACGTGATTGCCGCCGACCCCGATCTTTCTGCCCGCGTGGCGGTAGATTACGGCGTTCGCATCGACCCTGCCGACCGTTCCTCCGTCCGTGCGCCCAAATCGCATACGGTCGACCTCATCAAGCTGCACGGTTCGCTGAACTGGTACCCGGTCAAGGGTGCCTCGGACCCGCTTGACTTGAAGAATGTGTGCCAGGTGGAACCCTGCGACCGCAGTTTCCCCATCTACCGCGAAGATACGCCCATCTACATCCCGATGGCACACGCGAAGGAATCCTTCTTGCGCGGGAGCCTTTTCAACCTGCTCTGGAGCAAGGCGGATTATTACCTCAAGAATGCCGAGGAAATCTACTTCTTGGGCTACGGCTTCCCGAAAACCGACATGAACAACCTGGAATTCTTGCTCCGGCACCGGGACCGCTTTAAGAAGGTCGTCGTTTTCGAACGCGAGGGCTGTGCCGTGCTCGAAAGGCTCCAAAAACTGCTCGGCGACCTCGTCGAAAGCTGCGATGCCAAGGAATACCTTGCGGAATTTGCGGGGTAAAAAAATGGATTTGCGAACCTCTGGTGCTGCGATTTTAAAAAGCTGGAATCGCTTCTTTCTGAATGGTTAGAAAGTAAACAAAAGATACGGTGCAGTTCCACCGGATCTTCTGTATTTTCTTGTTTCAGACACCAGTTAAATTACCTATACTTTTGTGTACTTATCAATATTGAAAGAACCTTTCCAGACAGTCTGGTAGTCGCCTTTCGTATTGACCATGAATTCAATCTTCGTGATAGTGATAGTCCAGTTCCAGATTGCTTCAGGAACTAGAATTATAAGATCGGAATTAAATTCAGCGTAACGTTCCTCAGTATATTTAATAACCGGTACATCGGTATCGCGGACGGTATAGGTAATCCTGAAGTTCGTTATGTTATAGTTTTCGTTAATTAACGCGATTCTAAAATGTCCCTGCGAGTCAATCCGAATTTCGCTAAAATAAAGACCGTGAGAAATAAGAAGTCCGGGAAACTCTACATCAAAGCTGTCTACCGGAAAGGTCGTAACGACATCGGTGGTATCGGAGGATTTTTCGATTTCCGGTTCATTGACGGACGGGGAAGACGAGGAATCGCAGCCGATAAAGGTGAAGACCATGATGAAGGCGAAGAAAATTTTTTTCATAACAACCTCGTTGTTGTTTCGTTTTATAATCTAAAGCCAATTGTGCTTTTTTCAAAAAATTTTTTTGTTAATATAATTTTTTCCCGCTTGATGATACCTTTTCTGCGTAATTCAACTCACAGGTTCGTCGTTGCTATCCAAAAATGCTGGAAACGCAGTTCTTGAACAGTCTCTGGGCGGGGAAACTTTTATGAAGTAGGCGAAAATTTCGGGGTAACGGTAACACTTTTGCCTCCCTGGGGTGTTGCATAGGAAAAGGAGGCTGATATGAATATCCTGGTCCTGAATGCAAGTCCGCGCCGGAATGGTACTATTTCGCAGGCGGCAAGCCGTTTTATGGAAGGCGTGGAGGATTCCGTCGCCGGTGATTTTTCCGAAGACATCCGCGTTGACGTGGTCAATGTGGCCGACCTGAAATTCGCCCCCTGTACGGGTTGCATGCAATGCCGTAGCCGCGGTATCTGCTGCAAGCCGGTCGATGACGCCCACCGCGTCGCCGAGAAGATTTTCGCCTGTGATGTGCTGGTCGTGGCCGCCCCCGTGTACTGGGGAAGCATCCCGGGCACCCTGAAGGCCCTCTTTGACCGCATGGTCTACGTGATGATGGGCGAATCCAAACATGGCATTCCCCAGCCCCTGCACAAGGGCAAGTCCGCCTATATTATTACCGGGTGTACGACCCCGTTCCCGTTCAACATCCTGTGCGGGCAGTCTTCGGGCGTTTACCGCGCCCTCAAGGAGATTCTGGGCACCGCGGGCTTCAAAATCAAGGGAAAACTCTCGATTTCGGGCACGAAGGGCATGGAAGGGCTTCCGGTGGGGCCTGCGCGGGCTGCTTTTAGATTGGGAGCCCTGGCAGCCTGCCACTAGCCACGATTTTCTAAATTTGTGGTAACACTTTTGAAACCCTCTGGTGTTACACAGGTATGAAAGGCAAGAATCAAGCAGATCGAATAGTATTGGAAGGGCTGTACGGGAAGTACGCCCCGATGGTCTACCGCCGCTGCTATTCCATGCTCAAGGACGATGCCGAGGCACAGGATATGGTTCAGGAAGTCTTTTTGCGCATATACGAACGCATGGATTCCTTGGACTTGTCCCAGCCGAGCAGCCTGTTGTGGAATACGGCGACCAGGCTCTGCCTGAACCGCATCCGCGACAAGCACCGCCACGGTGTGGACGTGGATTCGAGCGAACTGCTCTTGACCATTGCCTGTGCGGATGACGAACAGGAATCTTACGAGGCGAAGAACATCCTGGCGAAGCTGTTTTCGCGGGAGCCGGAATCTAGCCGCACGATCGCGATGCTCCACTACGTGGACGGCATGACCCTCGAAGAAACCGCACGAGAAGTAAACTTGTCAGTGAGCGGCGTCCGCAAGCGTTTGCGCGGATTGCAGGCGAAACTCAAGAACCTGGAGGTGAAGTGATGATCCCCGACTGGAAACTGGAACGCTATTTGACGGGCGACTTGCCCGATAGCGAAATGCGGGAAATCCGCGAAATGGAAGCGACGGACGAAATCTTCGCCGGTCGCGTCAAGATGATGCGCGAAGACAACCGCGCCATCCTCAAGAAAATGCCCTTCGAACGCCTTTCCGAACGTCTCGACGCCATGCCGACGCGTTTCGGGAACGGCCTGAAAGGTGCCGGTTCGAACGGCGCGGGCAATGGCGTCAGCTTTACGCTGGTGAAGTTCGCGACCGCTGCGGCGCTTGTACTTGCGGTGGTCACGGTGGCGCTCTTTAGCCAGCGCGAGGTGGTGTCCCCGGCTACGGACGGCGGTGCCCAGGTCATGGATGTCGCGATGGTCGATGCGTCGGAAAGTCCGGACGGTGCCGGCGATACGCGTATCAAGGGCCTGGAGGCCCGCATAGAAGTTTGGAAAAAGACGGCCGACAGTGCCGTGCAGATGTCGAACCTGGACGAAGCCCGCGAGGGTGACGAAATCCAGTTGCGTTACCTGGTCCCGGAAAAGTGCTTCGGCATGCTTTTCAGTATGGACGGTAACGGGACCGTGACGATGCACATGGCCGACGACAACAAGGCAATCGCGCTGGAGCCCGGCAAGATGACGACGCTCCCGTTCGCCTACAAGCTGGACAACGCCCCGAAATTCGAGACGTTCTACCTGTTTACGTCGACCAAAGGATTTTCCATTAATGTAGATGATATCGATGCCTTGTTCAAGAACAAGGATGTCCGCCAAGAACATGTGACGCTGCGTAAGGTTGGGGGGAAGTAATGAAGAATTTTATTAAGAATTTGGATTCGGCAATTGTGATTCCGTCGGCGCTGCTTTTTGTGGTCATGATCCTTGCGGCGGTGACGGGAGCCCCGGCTGCCCAGGGCAGCGAACAGGCTGTTATCAACCGCTATATCGTGGCTGTCAGCGCCAACTACGGTGGCAAGGGCCGCCCCACGCTCCGCTATGCGGAAAGCGATGCGAAATCCTTTGTGAACGTGCTCAAGGACATGGGCGGCGTACAACCGCAGAACATCGTGTTCGTGAAGGGCCCGAGCGTCGAAAAGCTCCGCCAGGAAATGGACGCCCTGGACAAGAAGATTTCGCAGGGTAAGAACAACGGCGGCAGGAGCGAAGTGCTGGTGTACTACAGCGGCCATGCCGACGACAAGGGCCTCCGCCTCGGTGAAGAAATTTACAGCTGGAAGGAATTCCGCAAGCGCATCGACGGGCTCAGTGGTGACGTGAAGATTGCCGTGATTGACGCCTGCGGTTCGGGAGCGATTACGCGCCTCAAGGGCGGTGTCGCGGTGCCCGCCTTCATGGTCGACAAGAGCAGCGACATGAAGGGCTACGCCTTTATCACCAGCAGCACGCAGGATGAATCCAGCCAGGAAAGCGACAAGCTGAAGGGATCGTTCTTTACGCATTCGCTGGTGAGCGGCCTCCGCGGCGCGGGTGACGCGAGCGGTGACGGCAAGGTGACTCTTTCCGAAGCCTACCAGTTCGCTTTCAACGAAACTTTGCAGAAAACCGAAACTACTTTGGGCGGCGCCCAGCACCCGAGTCGCGATATGAACCTCGCCGGTACGGGTGATGTAGTGATGACGGATTTGCGCAGCACCAGCGCCGGCCTCGACCTGGACGAAGACGTGGATGGTCGCCTGTTCATTCGCGACGAGAACGGAGCCCTGGTGGCCGAACTCTACAAGAAATCCGGACGTGCCATGAGCCTCGGTTTCCCGGCCGGCAAGTACACGGTGCGCATGGAACGCCCTGCCGAGTACAAGGAAGCTACCGTGACTCTGCAGGACAACTACCGCGCCCGTCTTTCGCAGAAGCAGTTCGCCGCGGTGTCTGCCGAAAAGACGACCCTCCGTGGCAGCACTGAATTCGTCTCCGAGAGGACTTGCGCCGGTGGCGATATGGACCAGTGCTCGCTCGATTCCCTGGACCGCAACGGTATTTCGCATACGACC
>CACXKY010000017.1 GCA_902768325.1 Fibrobacter succinogenes | reverse complement strand
TAACTCGTTCCGAGGGCATTCGCGAGCCTGTGGGCCATCTTACGGCCAATCGGCTCCCTACCCCGCTCCATCGCAGAAACCTGCTGCTTGGTAATGCCTACCTTATCCGCAAGCTGCTGCTGAGTGTAGCCAAAAGTCGTGCGAAGCAACTTCAAGCTTTCGGCAGGCGTAGTTTCCGCCTTGATTTGTTTTGAAAGGTCCGTCTCACCCCACTCAACATACTCTTCGTCTCCATTCACGACATCTTCCACATTCGGGAATGCAGACCTGATATAAAGCAGAAGGTGTTCAGGAATGTTCGTTCCCTCAAACGTAAACATCGTTCCACTCACATCCTTACTAGTAAGGCGCATTTTCACGGCTTCCAACATAAGTGACCTCCAATTCAATTCCTTCTATTGTTTCAAACCAACACGCCACCCAATGGTAAGAAAGATGGCAATGATACGTATTCGTATCGGTGAGTTTTTTGTAGTTCGGCCAATTTGGCAGAACCGGTCCTTTTTCTTTCAAGTCCTCCACAAGTTTGTCAAAAAGAATCCTTTCTCTCTTTGGCATAATTGCGACAGCCTTCACAATTTTCTTCTTTAAAACGACTCTTCTCATAATATATATTATTTCTTTACTCCTGTCAAGATTTTTTCTTTACTTTCTATTTGAGCCATCAATCCCACGTTCATGCAGCATTTGGCGGACAGCACGGTTGTTGTCTACATATTCCTTTTCAATTTTCTTTTGCTTGACCAGCCTTTTCACCCGCGTATTATGCAGCGTCATTTCATTTGCCAAATCTTTTGCCTTGGCAAAAACTGTCGAAAAGAATTCTTTAGACTTCATATAGCCTCCATTGATGTGGTCGCAAACTGCGGCCGATTGATTTTTAGAGGCGTTCTTTCGCAAAGGGCAGGAAAGCCCAAATAACAAAGAACGCACCTCGCCTTTCCTTAGACGAGATGCGTTCGGGGGATGCAGTAATTGTACCTATATTTTACAACCGTGGCAAGGGGGGAGAAAAAATTTTACATTGTGTCATCTGTCGCAGACCACAAATAATCAAGTTCAACAGCGAGTTCTAAAAAACTACATTTCAACCCATGCTCCCCTCACCTATCGACAACATTCTCGTAGAAAAGGCGAAGCGCCAAATGCACTTGCGCCACGGCGATAAAGTTGTCAAGACGTACAGAATATCATTGGGCAAGAATCCGATCGGAGCGAAGGTCAAGTCCGGTGACAACAAGACGCCCGAAGGCGACTACACCATCGAGTGGCACAACCCCAAAAGCAAGTTTCACTTATCGCTGAAGATTTCGTACCCCAACGAAGAGCAAATCAAAGCTGCCAAAGATGGAGGCTACGATCCCGGTGGAGACATCATGATTCACGGCTACCCGAACAAGGTTCCCGCATTCCTCTTTAAATTTTGGCACAGGTGGAAAGACTGGACCGCCGGCTGCATCGCCGTCACGAACGACGAAATCGAAGAAATCTACACCGCCGTCAAGGACGGAACCCCGATAAAAATACTACCTTAAAAATATGTCAAAGAAAAAATTTATTTGGATTGCTGTGGCAACATGTGTAATTGCGCTGATATACTTTCATCAAGATATCATCCATAAATTAGACGACGCTGATGTTTTTCGCATTGATGATTTTCACGAATTCAACGCAGATGACAAGCAAAACCTAAAAGACATTTTAAGCAAATACGATTTAGAGCCTATTTCAGCAGGCAACTTTTTCTCTTTACGATATGCGTTTTCCAACGATGATATGGGCGGACTCGTTCGAGAATTTACATGCAAAACAGCCGATTTTTCTAAATGCACCAAGACCATTTATGAAGATGATGGAAATAACATTCATAAAACAGTAAAAAGCACGGAACAACAAGAAGCAAAAAACATTTACAATGAATTTATCGAATTGGACATTTTTGATTTAAAGTCCATCGAAACAAAGCCCCTAGGTGTTTATTTAGAAATTTATAATATTGCCTACCTTTGTTCAAACTTATCCATCGAAGTTTCAGATGAAAAACGACTGAATCGATTTTCCATTACTCCCGGCAAGCATAATGACGAACGTTACGCCAAGATCTTCAATATTTTCCAAACACATGACTTTTTACCAGAAAAGCCCCAAAAGAACACAACCAACGCACTCGACTCCAAAGCCATTGAAAAAATCCAGACGTTTTACAGTAGGCATATTTTCGGGAACGTTTACGCGAACGATTCCATCATGGCGAAGTATTGCACGAAAGAGCTTGCCCAAAAACTCCGGGACGATTACGACGACGAGTTCAGCGATGGTGGCGGCTATGCCGTCTGGAAGTTCCGCAGTGGCGCCCAGGATGGCGAAGACATTCATGAAATCGAAAAGATTGAATCTCTTGGCGACGGCAAATATATCGTCCATTACAACGATATGGGCAACAAAGGCACTCACACCATCACCACCGTTATTCAAGACGGCGAGATTTTTTTCGACAAGCTGGATTAATCTATTTTTGCTTTCGTAAACCGCAAAGGCAGTGAAGTCGCGACCGACGGTCCTTTTTTCGTGCGAGCTGCGCCCGCGGACCTCGCACACTAAAAAGAGGACGATTCACTCTAGGATGGCGTCGGGTTTTAGGGCGGAGCCCTAGGCGAAGGGGTAGCGGAAGACTTGGCGAGCCAAGGCTGCAGCGAGGGGGAACCCTCCCCCTCCTTCAAAATTATTTTATCTATCTTTATGAAATGCAACAAGAAGTGAAGAAAATCGGTTTCAAAGTTTCCCTCATCATGGCCATCCTGATGAGTTTTGCCCTCTCGCTCGTCGGGAACCTGACTGCGCAACGTCCGCCCGAGATGCCCTTGGCGCCCATCGTCATCGGATTCCTGGCCAGTTTCGCTATCAGCTTCGTCATCAGCTTTGCCATCGGGCTCCTGGTGCCGATGCCCAAGGTCAACGCAGCGCTCGGACGCGTCTTCAAGCTACAGCCGCGCACGCCGAAGGCAAACCTCGTCCAGTCCGTCGTCACGAACTTAATCTACACGCCGCTTCTCACTACCATGCTCGTCGTGTTCGCCTATTTCGTACAAATTCCCGACGGGCACAAGCCGCCCTTCCTGCCGATGTACATGCACTCCATGGTCATCTGCCTTGTCGTGGCGCAGGTACTGATTTTCGTCTGCGTTCCGCTTATCCTTAAGCTCGTGCTGCCCAAGGGCGGCCCGGCGAACAACGCGCAACAAAAATGAAACGAATCGCATTACTCGCCCTTTTGTTTTTTCTTGCCGGCTGCGGTGAAGAAAAAGCCTTTATGACCCCGACAAAAGACGTCGTCGTCATCGACGTGAATTCCAGAGAATACTTCATCAACGGCAAAAAGGCCGGGGAATCCGTCAAGGATTTCCTGCAGAACGGTGACTGGAAAGTCCAGCCCATCCTGGATTTTTTCAGCCAGTTCAAGCAAGATAGATCCCGGCCGCTTGACGAAAAGGAAGTCCACGTGCACATCGCCGGGAACTGCACCTTCAACGCTTTCGGCAAGGTCATGACGACACTGAACTTCGAACCGCTTATCGGCAAGGTCCTGTACGTCATCGACAAGGATTTCGGCTCCCCTATTCCGGCAATCAATCCGAATTACGATTCCGAAGTTCAAAGGTGCAGGAATGTCAGCCAGGGCATCATCAAAGTGGGCCACATGATTACAAGCGAAAAAGGCTTGACGGATGACGAAATCCTCCAGAAGCGGCTCAAGGAAAAACAACAGGAAGCCGATTGCGCCGAGAATTTCATGATGATAAACCTCATCCTGAACCTTTACGACAAGACGAGTCCCTTCATAGTGACCCTGAACGAACTCGGGTTCCTTGGCGGGAAAAAGACGTACAATATCGCGAGCGAAGACGAATTCTGGAAATTCATCGATGAAATCAGGTCAAGAGAATCGCTCCAGAACAAGAAAGACCGCGACCAGATTCTTGTCGTCGTCAACAGAGAGGCTCCCGTGGCAAGTTCCAGCCACATCCTCAGGAAACTGAACAAGTACGGCTACGAAATGACCTTCGGGTACACGATTCTACAAGGCCCCTAAAGAAAAACCGTCCGGAATCCCGGGCGGTTTCTGCATTTAAATCTGTCTTACGGCTTATCCGAGACGCTTGTTGACTTCGTCCCAGTTGACGATGCTCCACAGCGCCTTGAGGTAGTCCGGACGGCGGTTGCGGTAGTCGATGTAGTAGGCGTGTTCCCACACGTCGAACGTGAGGAGCGGCTTGAGGCCCTTGGTGAGCGGGTTCTGGGCGTTGCCTTCCTGCGTAATCACGAGCTTGCCCGATGCATCGGCGGAGAGCCAGACCCAGCCGGAACCGAAGAGGCCTGCACCCTTCGCCTGGAATTCTTCCTGGAACTTCTCGAAAGAACCGAAGTCGCGAGCGATGGCTTCCGCAATCTCGCCCGTCGGGGCGTTGCCAGCCTTCGGGGCGGCAAACTGCAAGAAATACATGGAGTGGTTCAGGAACTGGCCCGCATTGTTGAAAACGCCGCCTTCAGCAGTCTTCACGATGTCTTCGAGGGACTTGCCTTCGAAAGCGCTGCCCGGGAGAGCCGCATTCAAGTTGTTGAGGTAGGTCTGCAGGTGCTTTCCGTAATGGAATTCGATGGTCTCCGCGCTCAGTGCCGGAGCCAGGTCAGAACCCGCGTACGGGAGGGCGGGCATTTCAAATTTTCCGTTTTTCTGTTCAGTCATGGGATTCCTCTTCTTTGCGGCAGCACCGCGGTTGTTTAATTCTGGACTGGGACGTGTTTAAATCGCGCTTTCGATGAATTCCTTGCGGAACGTGCCGTTGCCGAGCAAGATGTCGATGGGCAGCTTCTTGAATTCGTATTCGTAAGGCGGCTGCTTCCAGGCAAAATCGTTCGGGTACTCGTTGAAGATGTACTGCAAGAGCTTCACCGCCATGTCGAAACTGCGGAACTTGTCGCGGTCGAGCACGTGAATCTGCGCGCCACCGCAAATTTGCCCTGCACCCTTGTGGAACGTGGGCTGGAAATAGTTTTCGCGGAAATACACGCCGGGCAAATTCAATCCGTTCATGTACTTGCAAAGCTTGACGGCATCGATGAACGGCGCGCCAAAAATCTCGAACGGGCGCGTGGTGCCGCGGCCTTCGCTCACGTTGGTCGCCTCGAAAAGGCACATACCCGGGTAAACGATGGCGGTATCGAGCGTCGGCATGTTCGGGCTCGGCAGAATCCACGGGAGTCCCGTCTGGTCGTACCACATCTTCTTGTCGTAGCCTTCCATGCCGAGCACGTAGAGTTCGCACTTCGGGAAACGTTCTTCCTTGAACTGCACCGCGAGTTCGCCAATCGTTTTCGCATGGCGCGTACGGATGCTGTGGAGTCCCACGAAACTCGTGTAGTTCAAGTCCAGCACCGGGCCTTCTTCGTCCACGCAGTTGATGGGGTTCGGACGGTCCACCACAATGACGGGGATGCCGGCCTTCTCGCAGGCTTTCATACAAAGGAAGAGAGTCCAGATAAACGTGTAGTAGCGGGCGCCCACGTCTTGCAGGTCCACGAGCATCATGTCCACGTGGCTAAGCATTTCGGCGGTGGGTTCGCGGTGTTCGCCGTACAGGCTATAGACGGGAATGCCCAGTTCGGGGTCGGTGTAGCCTTCCCACTCGATCATGTTGTCCTGGGTGTGGCCCTTGATGCCGTGCTGCGGTCCGAAGAGGGCCGAGAGCTTGAAAAGCTTGCCGTCGTATTCCTTCAAAAGGTCGAGGGTGTAGCGCAGATCGGGCAGGACGGATGCCGGGTGAAGGACAGCGCCGAGGCGCTTGCCCTTGAGGGCCTGGGGGAAGACTTTTTCAAAACGTGTAAGAGCGAGAGAAACCATAGGAGGTATGAGGTCGGGCCTTCGGCCCTCTGAGGTGTGAGGTTGGGTTATCGGTTTACTATGCAAAATATAAATGAATTTTTCAAAAATGACACAAAATTGACATCCGTACTTTTGTATTTTTGTTGTCGAAAAACAAAAAAACAGAAAGGATAAAGACATGGCATATTTAAACAAAGTGATGCTCATTGGTAATATCGGTAAGGATCCAGAAATTCGCATGAGCCAAACGGGTGGACGTAAGCGCGTGTCCTTCTCTCTCGCCACGAGCCGTCGCTACCGCGACAACAACGGCGAACAGAAGGAACAGACGGACTGGCACAACATCATCGGCTGGGGAAAAATCGCCGATATCGTTGAACAGCTCGGCATCCGCAAGGGCATGAGCCTCTATGTCGAAGGTTCGCTCACCAACCGCAGCTGGACCGACCAGAACGGCCAGAAGCGCTACACGACCGAAGTCAACATGGATACCTTCCAGTTGCTCACTCCGCGTGGCCAGGGCGGCGCTCCGAGTGCAGGCGGATTCAACCAGGGCAACAGCTACAGCCAGTCCAACAACTATAGCCAGCCCCAGAACGGTGGTGCGTACGACGCTCCCATGCCCGAGGGCGACGACGACCTCCCCTTCTAGCCTATGAACCAGAACGTTGCCGAAATTGCTTTGATGTTCATCCTCCCGCTGGGAGTCACGTTCATCACCATCCTCCAAGCGGCCTCGGCCGAATACCGCTACCAGAAGGTAACGGGTGCGCTGTTCGCGTTCATTGTCGTCGTGATGGACTGCCTGTTCTACTTCACCAGGAATTCGTTCATCAGCTACAATACCGACGGCGGCCTCCTGCTCGCCTTCGCAAGCTTGTTCTTCTTCGGGCTGCTCTACGTGGTCCGCAGCAACGACCGCGCCGAGAAATGTGCGAACATCATGTTCTCCGCCTTTATGCTTGCGGCATTTGTCGGCATCGCCTACTGGGAACGCCCGACGCTCCTCGTAGCATCGGAATTCTCTCCCGAAGAAATCGCGGCGCAGAACGCCAAGTACCAGGACTACATCGAGTCGTTCCAGAACGGCGGTAGCGGTGGCACCTGGAAAACCGCTCCCAGGGCGGCACAGGCTTCTGGCGGAACCGTCGTGAACACGCCGGGCGAAAAAGTTGTTCTTTCCAGCGCCGCCAAGAGCCGCCTTGACCGCTACATCGGCGAAACCGACAAGGTTATCGCCCGCATGTACGAAATCATGGCCGCGATTGACAGCTACGAGCCGATTGCTCCGAGCATTACCGATGCCGAACGCGAACAGCGCGGCAGCCAGGCGCTCGCCATCAACAACAACGCGACGGCACTCAACAAGAAGGCCCTGGGGCTTTTCCATCCGCATGAATCGAGCGAAGCGCATACCGAGCTCATCCAGGCGACCGAAAGCCTGCGTTTGGCGGCTTACTCGCTGTACACCTACTCCCTGCAGGAAGATACCGAGGAGCAGATGAACCAGTACAAGCAGTCCCGCAGCCAGATTGCCCAGACAAAAATTTATCTGGAACGTTTCAGAAACGATATCCAGAACCTGATTTCAAACTATCAACCTCAACAAGAAGAAAACTAAAGGTTAAACTATGATCCGCAACGTAGCCATCATGGGTGCCACTGGCGCCGTGGGCCAAGAAATCCTCTCCATCCTCGAGGAACGCAACTTCCCGCTCAAAAGCCTGAAGCTCCTCGCCTCCGAACGCAGTGCAGGCAAGGAATTCAAGTTCAAGGGCGAAACGCTCAAGTGCGAAGTCCTGAACAAGGATTCCTTCAAGGGCGTCGACCTGGTGCTGAGCTCTGCCGGTGCGGCCATCTCCCAGGAATTCGCCCCCATCGCCGTCGAGAACGGAGCCGTGGTCGTCGACAACACGAGCTTCTTCCGCATGGATCCGAAGGTCCCGCTGGTCGTGCCCGAAGTGAACCCCGAAGACATCAAGCTCTACAAGGCTGAACTCGGCGGCAAGGGCATCATCGCAAACCCGAACTGCACGACTATCATGATGGTCGTCGTCTTGAACCCGATCGAGAAGATTTCTCACATCAAGAAGATTCACATTTCTTCTTACCAGAGTGCGAGCGGCGCAGGTGCCATCGCCATGGAAGAACTCAAGCAACAGTACAAGGACATCATCGAGACCGGTTCTACCACGCACATCAACAAGTTCCCGTTCCAGCTCGCGTACAACGTGATTCCGCAGATCGACAAGATGACGGAAAACGACTACACGAAGGAAGAAATGAAGATGTTCAACGAAACGCGCAAGATCATGCACTCCGACGTTCGTACGAGTGCCACCTGCGTGCGCGTGAGCTCTCTGCGCTCCCACTCCGAATCCGTGTGGTTCGAAACGGAACGTCCGGTTTCTGTCGAAGAAATCCGCAACGCCTTGAAGAACGCTCCGGGCGTGACGCTGAAGGACGATCCGCAGAACTACGTGTACCCGATGCCGCTCGAAAGTGCCGGCAAGGACAACATCTTCGTAGGCCGTATCCGCAAGGACCTCGCCGACGAGAACAGCAACACGCTGTGGCTCACCGGTGACCAGATCCGCAAGGGCGCCGCTCTCAACGCCGTGCAGATTGGCGAGATTTTACTCAAGATGTAATACTTTCATTTCACAAATTGTAAAGCGCGTTTCTGTTTTCAGAAACGTGCTTTTTTTGTATTGCTTTCGCGCATCACTTTCCTATATTTTCCCGCGGCCGCTTCCCTGCTTGCACCCGTACGGGTGGGCTGTGACCTTCGAGGTAGGGGGAGCAAACATTTCAAAGAGGCGTTATGCTCGACGAATTGCACGAAGAATGTGGCGTTATCGGCATCTACAATGGCGATAACGTTGTTAGAAATATCACCATGGGCCTTTATGCCCTGCAGCACCGCGGCCAGGAAAGTGCCGGCTTCGCGGTGACTGACGGAGACAAGGTCCGCGTCCGCAAGTCCATGGGGCTTGTATCGACGCTCCTCCGCGAACACAATGTCGATGAACTGCAAGGTTTCGCAGGCATCGGCCACGTACGCTACAGCACCACGGGAGCGAGCACGCTCGCCAATGCGCAGCCGATCCTGGTGAGCTGCAAGTGGGGCCAGATCGCGGTCGTACACAACGGCAACATCACCAACGCGAACGAACTCCGCGCCGAGATGGAAGCCGACGGTCACATCTTCCAGACAACGTCCGACTCCGAAATCCTCTTGCACGAAATCGCGCGCACCCAGGCCGACTCCCTGGGCGACGCCATCAAGAAGGCCATTACCAAGTTTACCGGCAGTTTCTGCCTCGTGTTCATCTGCAAAGACACCATGTTCGTCGCCCGCGACGGATTCGGCTTCCGCCCGCTTTCTATCGCCCGCATGGGCAAGGCATGGTGCGTAGCCAGCGAAACCTGCGCCTTCGACTTGCTCGGCGCGAATTACGTCCGCGACATCCAGCCGGGCGAATTCCTGACCATCACGAACAACGGGCTCCATTCCGAACGCTTTACGCACAAGGACCGCCTCGCCCACTGCATTTTCGAATACATCTACTTCAGCCGTCCGGATTCCAAGATCTTTGAACAGAGCTGCGACAAGATCCGCCGCAAGATGGGCAAGCAGCTCGCGAAGGAATGCCCCGTCGATGCCGATATCGTGATTTCCGTTCCCGACAGCGCGACAACCGCGGCGCTCGGCTATTCGCAGGCCAGCGGCATCCGTTTCGAAATCGGGCTCTTGCGTAACCACTACGTGGGCCGCACCTTTATTGACCCCACACAGAACGTGCGCGAACAGAAGGTAAAGCTCAAGTTCAACCCCATCGAAGGGGTGCTCAAGAACAAGCGCGTCTGCGTGGTCGAAGACTCCATTGTCCGCGGAACGACTCTCAAGATCCTTTCCAGGATGCTGCGCGACGCGGGCGCACTCGAAGTGCATATTCGCATTGCATCGCCCCCGGTCGCACACCCATGCTTCTTCGGCATGGACTTCCCGAGCCAGGGCGAACTGGCCGCCAGCTCCATGACGCCGGCCGAAATCGCAAAAATGCTCGGCGTCGAAAGCCTCGGCTACCTAAGCGTGGAAGGGATGAAGGAATGTACCGGCGAAGGCGAGAACTACTGCGCCGCCTGTTTCGACAACGACTACCCCGACTACATCGGGACCGACTCAAACAAGACCCGCTGCGGGTGATTTAAAATATCAGTTAGACGTGTTCAAAGGTCCACTTCACGTGGTCCAGCATAAAGTCGTGCGCATCGAAGACCAGCCCAAACTGGTCCTTGATGCGGCTGACATCAAAGCGCATCGGGTCGTCGGACCATCCGAGGTCCTTTTCCACGATTTTGGACTTGCATCCGGGCTTCTGGGCAATCATCATCTCGGCGATTTCCTTCCAGCCCATCCAAACCTCGCCTAGCCCGAGGAAGATTTCTTCGTTCTTGGTGGATTCGAGGACCTTCATGTAGAGTTCCGCCTGCTGGCTCGCATGGATGAACTGCGTCCCGTCATTTTTGATGATGTTGATGTCGCGGTTTTCCTTGACCGCCAAAGCCATATCGAAGAAGCGGCGGTCCGGCTGGGAACAGCCATCGGGAAACGCCGGGTTACCGAACGTATAGCCCGGGCGGATGATGTTGCGCTGCATCTTGACTTCGGGGAACTGACTGCCGTACCCGTGCGTAAAGCCGAGCACGTAGGCCTCGCCCGCCGCCTTGGTAGCGCCGTAGAGGTCCATAGGCAGGTTGCTCGTGACTTCGCGCATCGAGGGTCGCATACGGCCCATAGCCGCCGTGCTGCTGGTGTAGATGAACTTCTTGCAGCCGGCCCTTGCCGACATCTCGAGCAGGTTGACCGTCGCACGCGTATCGTTCATGAGCATGGCCGTAGGAGTATCGCCCCAGCCAAGCGCAATATGGATACAGGCGTCACAGCCAACCAAGGCATCGGACATCTTGTCGAAATCCGTAAGCGAGGCTTCGACAAAACTGACCTTGGAATGGCTCCGCAAGGAGGGAACCTTGTTCGGATGCCTCGTGGCAATCACAACTTCATGTTCTTTTTCTAACAGGGCCTTGACCACATAGTGGCCGATAAAGCCTGTCCCACCCGTCACAAAAACACGCATAAAAACCTCGCTGTCCTTAAAATACAAACCTTTAAGGAGCAAAGCAAGAGGATGGGGCCAAAATGGCCCCGATTTTAAGCGTTACCACAACCGAAGGTGAGCATGAACGTCGTATCCGCAGAAGCCGTCACATAGACAGCGATGCACGGATTGCCGTTCTCGTCCACATCGTTGAAGCCATTGGGAATGTCAACAACAAAGTAGTACTCTTCGCCCGAGCCCGGCTGGTTCTTCGTTACCGTTCTGAGATCATCTCCATCTCGGTAAGCGAAGGTCACCTGCGGGAAAACGCCATTAGACGCATTCGCACGAAGAACAAGGTTCGAAGCCCACTGGTTGATACCGTCCCAGGTGTAACCGACAAGGCGGATATTCTCTCCGGCCTTGACGTTCACGTACACCGGCTGGTTGAACCGCAGCTGAGTCGTTCCCGTGTACTCGATCGTTTCCGGCTGGTCTGTACCCGGCTGGTCAGTGCCCGGCTGATCCGTACCCGGCTGGTCCGTGCCCGGCTGATCCGTACCCGGCTGGTCCGTACCCGGTTGATCTGTACCCGGCTGGTCCGTACCCGGTTGATCTGTACCCGGCTGCTCAGTGCCCGGATCCGTAGTCGTCTGGGTTTGCACGACAAGTTCGCTCTCATCCGAGGAGCCTTCATAGACCAGGTTACGGCCTTCGCCCACCTGGATATCGTCCTTGCGGTCATTCTGCGTAGACAGAGTCTTGTCGATACCCAGAATACGATCCTGGTTGAGCCTGTTCTGGAACTGCGATTCAGTGGAATTGTCATTATCCAGATACTTCTGGTTCAGGTTCGTATTGATGGTATGCTGGTCGAGCACAATTTCCGTATTGGGCGTAAAGACTCCCAGCGGGTTGTTGTGTTCGAGGAGCAGGTTGGCGCTACTGCCGATAGCAATATCGTCACCATCACCCATTCTAATCGTATCCGAACCTTCCCCGCCAACGACCACGTCGCGGTCCTTGCCGGTAATGATGGTATCCTTGGTTTCAATCGTTTCCACTGCGGTCTGGTCAATCGCAATCGACTTCGCCTCGATAACGCGGTTCTGGTAATTATTAAGACGTTCATTCACGGCATACGGCACGTCTACATCGAACGAGAGCTTCGCGTCGTCACCATAGACAAGGTCCTTGTCGTGGTCGCCACCGATTGCCAGGTACGGATTATTGCGACCCTCACCAGCGACAATCTGCACCGCGGATATCATGGGAAGGTTCTTGGGAGCCTGTCCACTGCTGGTATACAAATTCTTGATTCGTATATCGCACAGGTCACCCTTGACCCCATGGAACACCACGTAGTTACCCACAAGCCCGACCATCGGAGCGGAACCATCTTGAAGAGAGCTCAACGCAATCGATTCGCTCGAGCAATACGCTTCCAGGTAATCCCCGTCAAAGGTACGGCCGGTCCAGTCGTTCAGATAGCGATGCACCCTACCGTTATCGTCCTTCAGGCAAATATCGTAGATGTAGTTGAACGTATCGGTATCGTTGTTGTCGCCACCGAGGTACACATACACATCGTACGTATCCACATTATTACCCACGAAGGTATTCATGTGCTTGAGCTTCAGGACAATCTCCTCGCTCTGCTGGGCCGCGAGGTAGGTATTGTACAGCTTGGCGTTCGACGTATCGCCATCGAGTTCGTCGTAATTATCGATGGTGAAGCTAGAGACCGTCTGACGCTGGTTATTATTCTTGCCATAAAGCTGGACTTCAACACCTTCCGCAACAGCGTACGGGTTGTCCGCCAGCGGGTTGTTGCAGAGGATGTCCATCATATTGTTGTACTGCTGGTCACCAGAATTCTGCCCACGGGTCGAATCAGAGACAATGACGCCTCGATCGTTGCGGTAGAAGTTATGCCATTCAGTATCCACGACAACACCGGCAGCCTCGCCCTGGGCAATGGAATCCGACTTGTCGCAAGCTTCGCGCGTGAAGTTGATGGAAAGGACGTTGATATTATCCATCATCGACACGGCATCCGTTCTTGCACCCGCTTCGATATGGTCAGAACCGATTCCGCCCACCACGTTATCATTACCGTCACCGGTATAGATCTTGTCGTCGTAAGACTTCTTCAGGTTGGTAACGGCAAGCGATTCAGCGCTCGAAATCGTCGACACGGTATTGATGTCGCCATCGCGGTCGGTAAACACCATCTTCGCGTTGTCACCGAACACCACGTCGTTGTCGTAGAGGCCGTAACGTTCATCGCCGAAGGTCGTGATCATGTCGCTACCGGTACCGCCCACGACGATATCGTCACCGATGTCGGTACTGATCTTGTCAGCGCCACCTTCACCGATATTCGTAGAGGCCGCCACATCCTGCCCGCGGAGGGTTCCCCTCACCTGGAGGCCGGCGATGCCCGGCACGTCCTTGCCGTTTATGTTGTCAAGCGTGTAGCCATCTTCAACCCTGATGACAATGCGGTCACCCGCGAATCCCTCCGGGATATCGAAAACGACATAGTTCGCGTTCCTGACACTGGTGATGTACGAAGTCTGCAGGGAACGGCTATTGCCCCATTCGTACCTGTACTTGCCATCCATGAAACCGAGGACGTTTCCATCGCCATCCAACAGGGCCTTTGCCGAGGCCTTTTCAAACGGCGAGGTGGAGTAATTGTACCCCGCGGGGTCGTTCACAAAGAACGCCTGGCGACGCACGCCGTCGATATACAGCGAAACAAGTCGTACGCTCTGTCCCTGCCAGGAATTCGCATCGGGCAGGTCGAGGTAGACGGCCACGCTGTAGCGTTCGAAGTACTGGGTAAGGCCATCGACAACCACTTCCAGCTTGTTATCGCACTGGTCGCTGGGTGCCGTCGTCATGAGCCCGGAGTTCATCATCTTCGCATTACGGTCCGTATGCGTGCCGTGCAGGTTCAGTTCGTAGGGCCTCAGGTTAATACGGTTGTCCGTGCTGCTGTTGCGATGGGATTCGATACCACCGTAGCTCACGCTCACGGCACTGACTCGGGTACGGCTTGTATGGGTGTTGTTTTCCTTGTCAACGTTCTCCATGTAGACCAACTCGCTGTCGTCATTGCCGTAAGTACCGGCAAGGTGACCCGCGATATTGTTCCAGCTGGCCGCCTCAAAGCCCTCCGCACCAACAACATCACCAGCGTTGAGGCCCGTCTGCGCACCGCCCTGGAAGTTGAAGCTGAGGATAGCTTCGTCATAGACGGTAGGCATATTTTCCATGCGGAGCCCCTCGGCGACGTCCTTGTGGCCACGGAAGGTCACGTAGCCGTTGTCACCGAAGACAAGGTCATCGCCATTGCCGGTCGTAATCTTATCCGTATAGACCGGGACAATCTCCTCGCCCTTGTCGGTTGTCTGGTCGGTGTTCAAACCGCCGAACACGACGTTGCGACCGTTCGCCAAGGTAATCGTATCGTCTCCGCCATCGTCTTCGGTCACGGTACGGGCAATGGAGGCGCCATAGCGGTTACCATCGGTCTGGTAATAGGCCTCGTCACCCTTTTCCTTGCCCGTCGCGTAGTCAGAACCGCCCGCGTTCCATCCATCATCACCTTGGTGGACATCCAGCGAGCCGGTCTTGTCGTCACCGAGGCGGGTCACCACGTTACCCTGTTCATCGTGATACAGAACCTGGCCACGGTCACCGAACACCAGCGAGCTATTGCTACCGACATCGATAGTATCGTCGCCAAGGCCACCGAATACAATCAGGCCATCCTTGGTCACGTTATCGCCATTGGCGGTCACCGTATCGTCGCCAGCACCGGCATTGATTACGAGTTGGTCATCTTCAGAACCCTTGTAGCTGTCGACAACCACCGTATCGCCACCTTCACCGCTGTTCACGACAGTAAAGGTCTGGAAGCCATCATCGCGGTAGATGGTCTTGGAAATCGTCGTCGTATCCACGTCGGAACCGAGGTTGATTTCGCCGTATTCCATGTTACCGAAGGAGATGTTCTTGTTGTCTTCAGAGCCACTTGCCTGATGGCGGAACTGCAACGAGTACGGATCGGAACTGAGCAAAGCCGTTTCTGCAGTAATCAGCTTTTTCTCGTTCTTTGTGGGGTTTTCGGTTTCAGCAACTTTATGGGAATCCAATGCATCCAAGGAACTGGTTGCACTGAGCGCGCTATCCATGTTGTTCACAAACACACGGTCAACGCTATTCTTTTCATTGAAGTTAGCTTCACGTTGTTCGCGAACCTTTTCACGAAGACTTATTTCTTCAGCACTAGCAACATCTGTTTCATTTCTCTTGTCTGTTGCGCGATAGCGTAGCATCATCGGAGCAGTAGCAAAGTCATTGAACTCGCCGGCACCATCTTCAAGGACCGCGCCGAGAATATCCTCTATCGAGTTCTTTGTTACGGGCACCTTATCCTTATACTTTGCCAACGGATTTTCGGCCTGCTGCTCATCATCATAGATTTTGACCTCTTTAATTTCACTTAGAACAGTCAACGTTCCTGTTAACGATATAGGCTTACTCGATTCATAGCTATACAGAACAATCTGATTTCCCATCTTCTTATAGTAATAATCATACAATGAAGATCGGACATCGGATATAATCCTATCATCATAGCATTGCAATTTAACCGGATGCTTATCATCAATAACCAGATCCAAATTATTATCTATTGTAGCTAATATAGGGCTAGTACGATTATTTTGAGAAGCAAAATACAACGCCGTCTGATAAACGATATAGCCGTCTGCCTCGAAGGCTTCCTCAGGATACATCATTGTCATATCGTCCGACAGCGTATACCTTGTTCCCGCTTCAAAGTACGAAATATCGCCTGTACTCTGATTGTGGTACTCTATTATTAATGCACCAGACAGGCTCGCCTTCAACACAACAGAGGAATCTCCCTTGGATACCGCCTGCTTTACGAAAGCGAATACATATCCTCCTTGATCAAGGATGTCACCTCCCTTTGAATTAGAATATTCAAACTGTAGAGTTTTCTGGTTAGCAACAAACTTGACAACATCATTCGTCTGGTTAACAGAAGTAAATTCATACGCCTCGGTTTTTATGGCAAGATTCAAGTTTCCCGTCACCGATTCGGCTGTATCATACTTCATCTGTATGACGCTTTCATTGTCTATCTCGCGGTTCTTCTGCGAATAGTTGACATGGACCCTTGTCCCAGACATAATCCTGGAATCAGTCCAATTTATTGTCAGAATATTCCCGTCAACTTTACAACTTAAGCCCTGGATTTCTGCAAAACCATCAACCCAAATCTTAACATTCTTTTTTTCAACCAGCGCATCAATACCAATTTTTATCTCATGGTTCGAAGCCATGCTTTCATCAACTGTGACAATCCTTGTCTTAACAAATGCGTTCTGAACTGGAGAAGTATTCAACTGGTCCTTCAGGAACACCATCATATTGCGACAGGGAGCAACCGCAACATTCGACTCTGCGCCAATATTATGCAGGATTGCGATATAATCTTTGCCTTCACGCAGCAAATCTGCAAATGCAACCACAGTCACATTAAAGGACTGATTATCCTTATCAAAGACAAACGTCTTGGATGTCACATATTCATCACCGTCTTTCAAGAATACGCCCCGATCTCCGCGCTGGGTATTTTCGGAGGAAACAACGGGAGCGAATACGGTCATAACAACCTTTTGGTCGCCAGTCAATGCACGAGAAAGGCATATCTTGTATTCAAAGGTACCTGTTCCATTTGATTCAGTCAAAGAGCCTTCCGGCGAATTGAGAACCACATCATCTTTATCCGTGAAAACGAAATCGACGGGTTCAGAAGCAGTTTCTTCCTTTTGGCCACCGGAGATGTCAATAGCCTTCTCAGCGTCGGCCTTGAATTGGACACCGCCATTGTAGAAGCTGTCGTTACCGTTATTTCCCTTAATGCTGATAACGGAATCCTTCAATGTGTCAAGGACGTAGAACGAATCGTCTCCATCCCCACCGCAGACATCCTGGTTTTCGACACCTATCGCCTGGACATCCACGTTTGCAGACAGGACTGTCCCTTTGGTAAATACAAAGGTATCGTCGCCTTCCGTACCGTTGATCGACATCGAGTCATCACCGACACCGCCAATAATAGACACGGGGCCGTTTTTCACCTGGTACGTAGTTTCGTCAGTGTTGATCCCAATGTAACTGCCTACGTTGAAGCGGTCGTCACCCACACCTCCGGACAGCGATATAGGCCCAGTCGTATGCAATACGTTGAACACATCGTCGCCATCGCCACCAATGAACGAACTGGCATAGCTAACACCTTCGCTAACATAGCCCTGTGTCGTCAAGATGGTCCTTTCACCGAAGGAATCCAATTGAGCTATATGATTGTTATTAGAATTTTCAGAGTCATTAGTGGCGCTTGCATCGCGGCTTGATTCAAACTGTTGACCAATGTTAATAATATCATTCCCCGCACCGGCATCGACCGATATGGAGGACAAGGAACTATCAACACTGATACGGTCGGAACCGGCACCCGTATTCAAGGATATCTTTTCGACGCCCCTCTTTTCGCCACCCGCATTCCAATAGTTGATTCGCTCCATGCGGGTCTTGTTGGCCATTTCGTCATTGCTTTCCGCCTCTTGGATTTCTTGTTGCGTATTCGGCAAAAGCGCAATCATGCCCAATCCAACATTCGAAGCACGAATCAAGACATCATCATTGCTTATGGTGCCATTAATGACCAACGAGTCCGCGCTATCGGAACCAGATTCAAGGATGTTCGTATATGCGGAATAGTAATCACCCATGAAATTGACGTTATAAGAGTCATTACCACCCTGGCCATCAATGATATCATTTCCGTTACCAGAAATAATTGTATCGGCACCGCCAGGAACCGGTTCTGCATCAAGTTCATCCGACACCTTTTTCAAGGAGGTCGTTTCATTGATGTTAAAGTTTATGCCGAATGCCTTCGCCGTATCACCGAAGACTTTTTCGGAATCACCGCTTTCAAACCAAGAATCAGCTTTCTCTTTCAATTCATAGCTTTCCCATCCATCATCGCCCATCACAATATCGTTATGGGCACCGCCGTCAAGGACATCGTTCCCCTGACCGCCGTAGATGATGTCATCACCGGAATCACCATCAATCTTATCATTTCCTGCGTCGCCATCAATAAAGTCATTGCCGGCACCGCCATAGATAAAGTCATTCCCTGCCGTAGCGTTACTACCGTCATCGCCGAAGATAATATCGGAACCGTTGTCGCCGTAAATAATGTCATCATAAATTTTGGTGGTTCCAGCAACATACACCGACTCATTAGCAAGATAATTCAAATAATTTGACCTTATTCCGCTTATTTCGGTGTATAGACGGCTTTTATTCACATAATAATCCGCTACATTCGTAAAATTATACAAGCGAATAGCTTCATCTCCCACATCATCTTCCGATGCGGAAGTATCGCTTTGCGTATTGGACGGCATGTCGTAATTTTTCTTATAAGCGCCGTCATAGAGATAGCTTTCATTACTCTTTATCTCCTTTGAAATGTAATTATAGGGCAGCACTCCTGCAGCATTTTTATCGCCCTTTTGGGCAATCAGCATCTCGTTATTTTCCGGAGAATCACCAAAGATTACATCAACACCGTCGCCACCATGGATCTGGTCATAACCTTCACCACCATAAACAACGTCATTGCCCTGGCCTGCATGGACCTCATCGTTCCCCGAACCAGCATCTATGCTGTCGTTTCCGGCACCGCCATAAATGTGGTCATTCCCGGCAATGCCATAAATAACATCCGCCCCGCCTTCGTCATACAAGTCATGGCTATCGACAACAAGGCCATTCTTCTCAAAAGAAACTCGCCCGCCATCTCCGAAGATATAATCGTTAGAAAGCCCTCCATAAATAACGTCATCACCAAAGCCGCCAAAGATGAAGTTATTTGAAACTCCTCCAAATATAAAATTGCTTTCAATGCCAGCATCGTCCGGGAACGAGATAACCTTCTTCACTCCATTGATAATCTTGTCATCATCATACGCATACGAAATATAACCCGAGCTTCCGAGAATAAAGGTCTTTCCGCCATTGGCACCCTTGATATAATCATACCCAGCACCACCGATAATCATAGCAAAATGATCACCGTCGAAGGTCATTCCAGACATGTCGATTGTATCATCACCATTCTCGCCATCAACTATGATATCGAATTTGGCTCCGACCAAATTGTTTCCATTTTTCTCAGATATAATTGTAATCTTATCGTTGAAGTCACCCGCTAAAATAATAAGCGGTTTTCCTGCTACTTCGACCGTCTCTGTTAAATTTAAACTATTATGCGTAACTTTGACTTTATTACTTTCTACAATGGTAATTGTAACATCATCGGCTAAATCAACTGTATTGCCGACGCCACGGTTCGAAGCAAACGCACCAACATTTACATAAACAGCATCTTCTAGGTCCGAAACAAGGCTAGCCGTGCGAGTTGTCTTGCTGGCCGTTGTAAACAGGTCAAAGGCTCCACTGCTCCACAGAGTCCATTCTTTATGGTAGAAGCACAGATCCAAGTAAGCAAAGGCGCGAGCTTCAATCGTCGCGGTAAAATCGAACATGTCAAGCGGATTCAGCGAAAGCATATCCGCTAGTTCCTTCAAACGGATTTTACCGTCGTAGTTAGGATCCTTAAAGTCCATGTTCACATTGAAATTGAGCCCGACATTAATGCCCGCGCGGCCACAAACGCTTGCACCGGCAACAATACCCGAATGGAACACGACCTCGGCGACATCCTTACCATCACCGTTCAGATCATCGATATAGAATCCGTTAATCAGGCATTTGGCGTCCTTATAACCGGACTTCATCCACCCTTCGATTCCATAGGTATCGTAGCCGAAGCAGAGGTCTATGCATACTCCGAAATTAAAACCGATATCGGCACACAGCGGTCCAACAATGGGGAAACTCTTACGCCAATCAAAATCAAACTTAAGCGGAGACAAATCGAACTTGACAAGATCGGCATGACCCCCCATCAGGAGTTTCATGACTTCCTGGCCAGCCGTACTAGAATCAAATAGGGGGAACGACCAGTGATGGGCAATTCCAGATGGAACACCAACCGTTCCATTATTTGTAGATGAATCCCATTTATAAGTTGACAAATTATCTAAATAAGTTTCAATATCAACAGTTGGCGAGAGCAAATTAGCCCTGCTTACCAACTTGGGAAGGCCTGAAATAAACGTACTGTAATTTTTAGTTACAAAATCGTCAATATCGGGAATCATCCCCTGCAAATACTGAAGACCAATTTTATTTGTTGCTGAAGAAGTCGCTCCTGATACCGTATCATACACAATCCAGTTACCGATATAAATTCCATTATCCGTAAAATTGGACAATTTTTTTATGACACTGTTCAAGGCAATGATATCGTCCAAGAAGCCGAAATCCATGTTCTTGCTATTGCCGTACTTCTTGATAAGGTCAAGAACCGTTATATGGATTCCGCCCGCCGGCAGCTTGTTCAGCACCGGAATTTCCGCCTGCAAGAAGTCTATCAAGGGCTGAATGGGCTTCAAGGCGCTCTTGATTTTGCCTATGACATCACCAATGGTATTTTTTACAAATGTACCGGCATCAAGAGTTATATCGTTAAACGCAACTTTGCTAACCGAACCAAAACCATTACCTACATCCGAAGCCCACTCGACATTAAGTGTAGTGTCAATATGGGGAGCCGTATTAACATAGTCGCCAATTCCCAACGTCAAATTGAGATCCAAGGTCATGTCCCCGCGAAGACTACCCTCCACCGAGATACCAGACTTCAACCCGTTGAAACTAATCATACGGTTTGCAGACTTATCGTTATCCCAATCATTTATACTATTCTCTTGACTGTTTTTGCCATCATTCAGATCAAGTCCCAGAAGAAGAGTATAAGCAGTCTGTGTCAATCGACCATTCATTGCAAGGAATCCGAGGGATCCCTTCAATTTGGCGTCAGGTTCTATGGCGAGCTTGATTTTCAGGTCATCGCCGGCATGGAAAACAGTTTTACTTTCGGCGTTCACCTCACTTGCCTTTTGTGTCTCAGAAGCAGTATCATCAGCTTCATGGCCATTCGAGAGCAATAGGAACGCACCATCCGTGATCGATATTCCAAAACCAATATCCAAGGTCCATTCTAGTGTAATCTTTACGCCGCCTTCGGCCTTTAGCCCAAGCCCAGAATAGCCCAGGTCAAAATCCCCATTTTCTTCAAGGACATACGAGCCATGAAGGCGTATCCTCCAGCCGGCTTCGGTCTCATTTTCATAATACTGAATTCCCTTGTAGTACTGATCAAACAATTTACCAGCCCAGTATTCCGAGGCAGTTTCGCTCACTGCTTTCAACTTATCATTACCGGTAGGGAGCATCGAATTCAGCAAACTGTACAGTTTTTCCGCAACGGCACGAGCATCCAAGCCCGTCGCATTGTAAACGAATTTGCGGAACGGTTCCACCAATTTTGAATCAAGGGACGTAAGGCAATCAGCGACATTGACGACAGAATCCCCGACCAACGGGATACTCCGCATCGTCTTCTTCAAGAGCACGCTATTCAAGCCGCTCTGCGCGCGCCGTACCGTATCGCTCAAGCCATCCGCCACCTGGCGCAGTTTGTCAAAAAGTTCAACGGCCTGCAAGTCAGATTCAAGTTTCGTCAAATCAACAACGATGTTCTTCAATTTAACATCATCTGATTTCTCGACATCGTTGGACTCCCCATTCCATAAGCCAACCGACTGGGGTATAGCAAAGTCTTCTCGATACCAGATAACGTACTTATCATCAGCATGAGACCCATCATTATCCCATTGAGAATAAACAACCTTCGCATCACCATCTTTGGGAACGTTATTATTAGCCACGCCAAATTCTATCGAACCCGCCGGGATACCATATCTGGACGTATAAAGGGTTCCGCCAAGTCGCAATGCCACGGACTGTTTTTTATCATGCACATCGTCATCTTCATTAAAATCCCAGTCAACAATGCCCACGTTCGCAAGCATATACAAATGGCTATGACGATTCTGTTCATCGTCCCCTATCTGGAATACCTTTTGCCTGTTCTCCTGCTTTCCGTTATTATATTCCACCACGGACACGTTCATGTCCGTTACGATATTGTCTGCAGAAAGCCATACATACCCATCTATTCTCAGTTTTTCATCGCAAGTATCGAGAACTGCATTGTAGACACCTTCGCCTTTATCATTCTTCGCATAAGCAATGTCAATATGAGCACATAGCGTTAAATCATAATTCAGGTAAGCTTCCAGGGAGCCGCCCAAATTGACATTTCCTAGCGAGCCGAAGGTCATACCACCCAGTTCTGTCATCTGGTTTATCGCCCAGGTTCGCCATTGAAGATCAATGCCTATACCATTCTCCGACAGGGTAAAGACCAGAGAGACGCCAAGATTCTGCGCAAAATATTGGCCCAGTTCCTGCAATGTTTTACATTCGCCCTGTTCCAGGCATTTCGCCATTTCGTTAATCTTGCCCCTCAGCCCCATAATATCTAGGATACTCTTGCCCTGGAACGGCAAGTTCAAAGATTCCAAGATGGTCTTTTTCGTAGTCGGAGAATAGAATGCATCTAACAAATTGCGAGAAACAACATCCGCAAGTTGCTTGTAAATCTCCGGCATCGACAAGCCTGGGTAAACCGTAACATTCTGTCCCACTTCATACGGGCCGTATTTCAGCATTACATCTTGATTGGAAAGATCCGTTATCAGAATCCAATCACGATCTAACCGGAACTTGGCAGCCCCGCTTTTTAAAGTTACAGTAGCAAGAAGATTATCCAGAACCCGATCTTCCTCAACCGAATCAGGGTCCGTGTCCACAAACATTCCTTGCGTTCTCACAACCAGGGACTTATCCTCTTGGTCATACCCAACGTTAATTAAATAATCAACAGAACTAGCATCAAGTTTCCACTCGCCTGTTTTCTTACCACTAACAACATCTTCTTGCACGACGTAAGTGGCATAGCTCATCGCGCCACCCAAATCACCAGAGACTTCCACTTTGTAGGGCCCATAATTGCCCAAAACTTTCACATTCGTTTCACCCTGAATCACATTCTCTATCTGCAGGGAAAGATTTTCAAAATAGGGATCCGTCGGATCAACTTTCAGCTTCGAGTCTACGACATACTTGTCCTTATTCGTGTCTTCGGAAACAAGCCCAAGTATCGTTGCAAACGTAAATCCCGGAGCATTCCTAATCCATTCAATTACAATTCCGCTATCGCTACTTTTCAGACTACAATCTTTAGAATCAAAATAAATCGCACCCGTCTTCCCATCAGCAGTCAAAGCTTGATTGCATTGGCGGGCAACCTCCTGCATTACCTGTTGTATAGTGAAAGATCCCACATTCGCGCTCGTGGCAAACGCATTCAGATTGACAAAGACCGCTCCAGTCAACTGGTTTATTTTGACAGTCATACAAGAGCCTTCATACGCTATCATATTATCAGGGAGGTGAAGAATGGCCGCATTTGTAGAAGCATTTGCACCTGTAAACGCAATAGAAAAATCACCTTGAGATTTAAAAATCAGACCGTCACTATCCGTTTCAACATAAATTTCAATATTATTAGAATTCCAACCAAAGGCATTGTTAATCGCTTCCTGGAACAAGGCTGCCAATTTACCGATATTGGGAGCAGAACTTATTAAAGTCTGGTCAAGGACAATTGATTTTTTTTGGCCAAATTTATCTGTTATATCCAGTTCAACATCAGATGAAAGTGAAATATCCGGCGTTGCATTCCTCGAAATCCAAATGGCTTTTGCATTCCCTTTCGAAAAACCACCAACATTATTCAAATCCGATTCACCGAAAAATTTCAATTCCGAAGCATAAATAACAACATAATTTCCAAAGTCCTCTGCCCTTAGATTCTTGAACTTGTCGTTTTCCGCAAAAATAATGTTCAGGATCGTAGCGACACTGGCATCCGCCTTCCCCGAATTTGTCGTATTGTATGACTGCCCACCATAGGACACTGTTTTTATGGACGTAGTATCTACAACATACCCATATACCGGAGAAACATCCTCAAAGGAACTATCAGTCGACGGGAACGCATTTTTAAACACATCCTTTTCGGCATCAGTCAGTTCCACTTGGCCTGTCGCCAAATTCTTATAATACGCAACCCTGTTCACATAACTCGCACTGCCATCAACTTCCATTGCCGTTTCAACTACACGGTTGTACCCAGTAACAGCTGAAACCAATCTGGTCTGGTGCGGAATCAACGTTCCAGCAACAATCTTCCCGCCAATCGCACCAGAGTTCTTGTCGTTTATTCCTATTTCCAACAAAGTCGTACTTGGAGTCACCTTGGTTGGCTGTTCCATAGGAATGACGAGATCAAAACTGAGTAAAACGTTAGAGACCACGTTCACAGAATCATTCTCGGTAACGTCAATATTCAATTGTTTTTTTAACGTTTCTTTAGAAATAGACACATCAAAGAGATTCGTCCCTTTCTCCTGCGAATCTGTATATTTCGCATTAGTGTCATCTATATGAAAATCAAAGGTAATTTTAAGATTATCGCCATCCAATGAATACGAGACAGGATTTGATGTAGTTTTTTTTGCAAAATGACTGGAGTCAAAGGATTTGGCTAAATCCTGAAGTGACTTGGGGCACTGGCTCAATATGGAATCTATCATACAAGACAGGTTCATTAGAGTATGGGTATCCGTAGCAAGGATCCCTCCAAAGTCAAAGTCACCAGGTTTCCCACCATTTTGAACATCGGACAACTTCGCAGAGAGTTCCTGAAGCTTTCCGAGAATACGACTCATGGAAACATTCCCAATTTTTTCCATTAAAACAGTCATATCTGCTGTGGAAGAAGTCTCATGCCATTCCACGGTATCCGAGAAACCGGATTTTCCAAAAGACAAATTTGTCGGGAGAACACTATTAAGGCTGGTAATTTTTTTATCATCCAATTTAAAATCAAAAAGGGCTATCAAACCATCCCTATAATCCACCGTAGAAGCGCTATTATCTACCTTTGCAGACGTTCCAACAAACAGGTCTACAGCGACATCCTGGTCTGCAACAAGGTCAATTGCGCCATACCTTGTTTCGGCATCCTTATCTTGGTTATAATTTGCAGTTGCGTATCTTGATGCAGTCAAGCCGTTATCGGTAGCATAATTGCCATCAAGGTTAAAACTAAATTCATAATGCTGATTTACAGACATTAACGTATACTTGGATTCAATGTTATAGCTGCTACCCAAGTCTACATAATAATCCTGAAAAGCCGCTACATTGGAAGAACTAGGGAAAAATACATTTGAATACGCATAAATATTGTTTCCATCATGACGAAGGGATAACGACACACCTGTTGCATTATCCTCATATACATTACTACCATGATTATTTGCTACAAAGGCATTATAGATATCCGACGAAGAAAGCATGTGGTTATTGACATAATTTCCGTCAGCATCTGTTTGTAGCACACCCCCATTCGCCGACAAAATAGCGTTCCACAAGACAGACTTTACTACATTCAGTTCCTTCTGAGCGAGTTCAGAATTCGGCCTCCCCTTTTTTACTTCATCCATGAATTCCGCTTTTGAGACTTCTTCCATTTGTCTTCCGGAGGCTGTTGATGTTTCCTTATACAGGCCCGTTACCGAACCTTTACCGTCCCAGTTGCTTTTCTGGAAGAAATTACTGTCACTAAGAGCCGCCGCAGACTGTGAGGAAAGATTCGTGGTGTATGTTTCAACCAACCAATCGTATGCGGTAGCATCCATCAACATACGAGGCTCTAGAGACTCGATCTTGTAATTGTTGCGGTTCTTCTTAGCAGACTTCTTGTTATTCTTCTTGGACATAATAACTCCCAATGGGCCCTTTTACATAACCCGTTTTTTTTGTTAAACTTTTGATTGACAATAGCTAAGGATTAATAATCCTTCACGCAGCGGACGGACAGGCCGTCTATTTTGGGGTGATGATCTTCATAAGTAATATTAAAATCATTACTCAATGCTACCGCTTTATGCCTACCGGCTTCATACTCAAAAGCCAAGTGATAGACACCCAATTCTCCTATACGTTCGTATTGCGTCGGGAGCTTTGTCATACCACCATATACAGCAGAGAAACCAGTTCCATTCGCGGTACTCTTTCGACCGGCAAAAACCTTCGAGGTAATGGCGTAGCCAGTCTCAGTCACATCCAACGACATAAGGGCCATCCATTCATTCCCATTCATCACGTGCCACCCATCCGGGCATGCTCCTTGAATAATCAAACCATTCCATTCATGGTCGTATGTCCACCCTGGGAATATGGAATCCGGGCAAGCGGGGGTCGTTCCTGTCCAAACGCTATCGCAGGCCTTGGGAAGTCCCATCGCCTCGCTCCAGCTATACAGCCCACCGAAGCCGTTGTCGCAATACCAGGGATCGTCATCGTAACAATACTTTTCAACTTTTCCGTCGTCAAATTCTGTCGCATCAAGCTTTATCTGGACACCGTAATTCAAGTTTTGTGCGAACACTTCAAACTCGGGAATTTTCACCCACCCCGGCTTTTCAACAATGGTCCTGTACTTTTGCCCGTCACGCGGGTCCGTAAACTCGCCGTAAGACGTCTCGCTATTGTAAAGGCTGTCCATGTTGAAATAACTACTGCTGGGTTCTGCAGATGAACTGGACAACACAAGCAGAACATAAAAGCCGTCCTGGCAGATATACCAGACGTTCATTCCCTTTTCTGAATCCCACGTTTGAATTATTTTTCCTTCTTTCGTGCAATCAATCAATACCGAAGAACTTCCAATTGAGGAACTTGAAGAAGAAACGGAACTCTTTGAACCCGTCGAAGAACTCGATTTCGCAGAACTACTTGACTTGGCAGAAGACTTTCCACTTGTAGAAGACTTCACAGAACTGCTAGAAGCGGAGCTGTTGGTGGAGATGCCAAGGCTAGGAATCTGCATACTTTCATTCGTTCGTCCTCAATGCAAAAAAGCGTGATTGCCTACACACAACAATCACGCCCCTAAAATAACAAAAAATACCTAAAACGTCACAATATTTTATTCAAAAGCCTTACTTTATATAGACAATCAAAAGGCCGTTTAATACAAAATGCTTACACCCAAAAGTTACAAACAACTTACGCCTTGAATTAACTCCAAAAGGGGCAATCAGTTAAATTCCATTTACCTTGTTTTGAAAAAATTTTTCGTCAGCGAACCATTCATAGCGCCATTAAAACGGATTACCTACACGATATCCAGAAGGTCAAAATACATCAGCCTCGTATGCGGGTCGTCATCATCCTGAGTCATGAACCGAAACCCATTCTTCTCGTAGAATGGCACTGCATTCAGGTATGCATCGACCGTCAAAAATCGGCACCCCGTCTTATTCTCGATGACGAACATCGACTTGATGTAATTCAATATAGTCGTCCCTATTCGCTGCCCCTTAGCGGTCATATCGACCCCAAGCCTACATAGCTTAACCGCTGGATAACTCTTCAATCGTTTCTCATTTGGGAACCCGCGCTTCTTGCGGAAGCGGTTAAACTCGGCCTTGTCCTTGAAATCGGTTATCGCGACCTTGTCGTTTGCAAGACTGCAATAGGCTAGAATCCGGCCGGAAACATCATCTACATAAGCATAGCTAACCGAAAGCAGATGTTTTTGAAAAGCTGAAGCCCGACGAAGAATGAAATCATCCAAATCGTCATCACCGCAACTGAACTTTTTTACGATGTTGCTCGGATTAAGCCGAATAAAACTACTCGCAGATAAATCTACGCATTGTCGAACCATGGATCGATACCTCCGTTGGCCGCTTCGCGGGCACGCTTTTCGGCCATGCCACGCTCATAGGCCTTCTTCACAAATTCGTAATCCCGCAGGCGCTGGGCACGAACTTCCGGAGGTTCCGGGTGCCGCTCTTCCATACGGGCTAAAAACCGGCGAGCATCCTCGCCGAACAAAATCGGGGTCTCTCGAATTTCGCGAGCCATTGTTCCTCTTTTGTTATAGCATATAGAAAACTGGCCTAGGGCCAGGCGGCAACCAGTCTAGTCGGTTCCATTACCCCAAATATACCTACTAGGCCGCAGAAATGCAACAGCACGGGCCGTACTCATTTCATTTTGCAAACGATAGTTGCGTTTTTGCCGAAAACGTTCCAAACTTAAAGGTTGGCTCAAGAACGAGGCGCATGGCCGCTGCAAAATTGACATTTTTACTACATTATTCGCATAAGTTTTTTCTAAAGAGGTTTTTATGTCTCGTCTTCGCGTGCTTGTTCTGATGGGTGGCCCGTCCACCGAACACGATGTTTCCGTAGTCAGCGGCACAGGCGTTGTCCGCGCCATGGACCCGGAACGCTACAACATCCACCCCGTACTTATCGACAAGGACGGCACCTGGCACTGGTCCGCCCGCGAACTCAGCCCTTACCAGAAGGACAACTTCTCGGTGAACTACTTCCGTAGCCTCGAAGGCAGCGCCGCCTGCACCAAGAAGTCCCCCGCCCTCTCCGAACTCCCGGCCGCCGACATCGCCTTTTTGGCCCTCCACGGCAAGTGGGGCGAAGACGGACACATCCAGGCCATGCTTGAAAACTGGAACATCCCGTACACGGGTTGCGGCCTCCTCGCATCGGCCCTCGCGATGGACAAGATCAAGTCCAAGGAAATCTACCGCGCGAACGGCATCCCGACCCCGCCGTACCGCGTAATCTGGAAGCACGACTTTACGGGCGATACGCTCGTGAGCGTCGCCGACGAACTCGGGTTCCCGCTCGTGATCAAGGACCCGCTGGGCGGTTCTTCCATCGGTATCGGCATCGCCAAGGACATGGACGAAGCGGGCAAGATCGTGCAGGACCTGTTCAAGGATTCCAACCGCCTGCTGTGCGAGAAGTTCATTGCCGGCGGCGAAGCGAGCTGCGGCTACATCGAAGGCGAAAAGCCGCTCCCGCCCACCGAAATGCGCATGACGACGCGCGAATACTTCGACTACGAAGCCAAGTACAACGGCGAATGCAAGGAAGTGACGCCTGCGGAATTCGCACCGGAGCTCACAGCACGCATCCAGGAACTCGTGAAGAACGCCCACTACGCCCTCGGCGGCGCGGGCTACAGCCGTACGGACGTGCGCATCACGAAGGACGGGGAACTCTTCGCCATCGAGACGAATACGCTCCCGGGCATGACCCCGACGTCGCTCTTGCCGCAACAGGCGGCCTGCAACGGCATCACGTACAGCCAGCTCATCGACATGATTATCGACAAGAGCATCGCAATCAAGAGGTAATTCGGAATTCGGAAAAAAGTTACTAGTTAATTCGCCCTTCGGGCTAGTTACTAGTTACTAGATTGGGGCACCTGCGGTGCAGTTATTAGTTACTAGTTAGTAGTTACTAGATTATCTTATATCAAGAAGTTCCTTGAAATCTGCGACACTAGTAACTCAGAACTCAGAACTAGTAACTCTTATTGGAACTCAGAACAAGTAACTCCTAATGGAACTCAGAACTATGATCCTGGACCTCTATGTAGATACTTCCCGGAAGGGAATCTCGATGGCGCTCGCTTCGGCGGACCGTTACGAAGAGACAGTGAATCCCGAGGCACGCGGAGAAACGCTCGGCGGATCGCTCGATGACCTGCTGAACCGCATGGGCGCGACACTCGACGATGTGAAGCGCGTGATGGTGACGCTCGGGCCGGGCTCGTTCAGCGGGCTCAGGACGGGAGTCGCTTTCTGCCAAGGGCTCAGCTTTAGCGGCAAGCGCGAACTCTACGGCGTATCTACCCTGCAGGCACTCCAATGCTTCGCCGGGAACGATTTTACCGGTACCGCGGTCGCCATCCGCGCGCGGAACGGCTTCTGGTACTTGCGGCTAGACGGCGAAGAGTTTTTCATCGAAACGGAAGAAGCGGTCTCGCGCCTTGAAAAAGCGCACCCGTCCACCGTCGTGATAGACGAAGCCGCGCAGAACGACCCCGCGCTAAGCGCCGCCTTCTCTAGCCTTGCGGCCAAGACGGTTCTCGATACGGGCAAGCCGCTGAACCTGTGGGCGCCGCTGTTCGACACCGTCAAGCCGTCGCTCATCCAAGAAGCCAACTACATCCAACCATCCTATTTCGAAAAACTGAAAGTCTAGGACGCCCCCACCGATGCCCGTCCGCGAAATGACAGAAAGCGACTTGAAGCAAGTCCTCGAAATCCAGCGGGAACTTTCGTTCCAGGACTGGAACGAGGCGCAGTTCAAGGCCGAAATCAAAGCCAGCTACGCGCTCTGCGTCGTGTACGAGGCTCCCCGCGCAGAAGCAGACGCAAGTAGCAACATCATCGGCTACGCGGTTTTTCACCTGCTGGGATCGGATTCAGAACTCCTGAGCATCGCCACGAAGGCCGCGGAACAGCGCAAGGGAACGGGTACGGAACTTTTAAAGGCGGGCTTAAGCCGGCTCGACTTCGGCAACGGAGACCGGATGTTCCTCGAGGTGCGCGAAGGCAACGAAAAGGCCCGCCGTTTTTACGAGCACCACGGTTTTGAAGCGTTCGGCAAGCGCAACAACTACTATGCCGACGGGGAAACTGCTATCTTGTACAGAAAGACGACGTAGGGCCACCTCTCAAGGAGATTACTTTGTCTAGAATACTGATGAAAGACAGGAACATTCGCAAGAACCGCAAGGGTATTTTCGGTATCCTGTCGGCTTTGGCCGTCTTGCTTGTCATACTGTTCTACACGACCATGACCAAGAGCGGTCACTGGCTCGTCCAGGATGACGAAATCACTCACGTGAAATGGGCCATTCTCCTGGACGGACAGACAGCAGACCTCGAAAGGAACAACTTCGCCGCGACATTGATGGCCGATGGCAAGATCGACTCCATCGTCATTCTCGGGCGCCGCGTTTACCGCGACAAGAGCAATGCCGACTTCTACGCCGAAGACTTCATGAAACTCGGGATGTTCGACAGCGCGGCCGTTTTCCTGGCCCGCCACGACGACCCCTCCACCATCAGCGAAGCGTATACGGTCATTCCCTGGATAAAGCGCCACAAGGCCGACACAGTACTCCTCATCACCGCCGCCCCCGCAAGCAAGCGCGCCGTCAAGATCTTTACGGAACTTTCGGGCGACAAGCCGGTCTACCTCTCCGCGGACATTCACCATCACCAATATTACGCCGATTCGTGGGCGTTCAACCGCGAATCCCGCAAGAACTGGCTCCATGAATGGGCCGCCCTTATCCATTCTTACTGGGACTTGCTCGGAACAGATACCATCGAGGCGGGAGACGCTGCATACGAAAAGAAGATTCGCAGCCTCAAGACCGAAGCCGATGACGAACCGTTCATCGACCTCAAGGTGCTGCAGGCGCCGCCGGTAAAGGAAACCGTCAAGGACACCCTCCCTGCCGACACGTCGGCCACCGTCGCCGACACGGCCAAGAAAGCCGCAGAAGCCGACGCGGTGAAAAAAGACTCTACTAAAAAAGATTCTACAAAGAAGAACTGAGCGCCGCAAGTACCGCCGTCAGCGGGGCATTCCAGTTGATGGCCGTCTCGTTGCTCGCAAAGGAACACCGTTCATCCGTATAGGAAAATCCGGGCAAGTCGCTCGGGTATTGCGGCTTGCGGTGCATATCCTGGCGGTCGCTGTTGATGCCACCCACGAGCAATCCCGGGAACGGTTCCAAGACGCCGTCGGAATGGCAAATGCGGTGATGCGGATGTTCCGGGGAACTCCAGGCGGAGCCCGTCACAAAGCTCACATCCACGGGATTCCTGCCATAAATAAAATCGAGAAGTTCCACCGCCCCGTTGCGGTAGCGGTCATCGTGAGTCCAGCTGTACGCCACTAAAAGCGTGAGCGCATGGTTCGCGATTTCGCCGTTGCTGCCCCAGATAAAGCGGCGTATGGAAAGCGCATAGGCGTCTTCGCCCTGCAACTTTAAGATTTTATCGGCCACGCGGACGATTTCGGCACGGGCCTTTTCACGCAATTTGACAGCAGCCGGGGCAGTATCGTCGTTCAGCGCTAGCGCAATCCAGCCCATATTCTGCGTATCGCGCCAGCTCAGGCCCGCTTCGGCCGGATTTTTCGCCATGTCCTCGGCCAGAACCGTTTCGGGATCGCCGCCAAGAGGCGCATCTTCGCGGAGTTCGCGGTACAGCATCGCCCGCGTCCAGAAAAACTCGTCATCGAAATGTTCGTCACCGTAGCCGCCGCTCCCTTCGGTATTGTGCGGCCAGTCCGCCTTCGGGTTTTCAACCGCCCAGCGGTAGGCGCGAAGGCTTGCCGCGAGGCACTTTTCGGCAAAGGACTTGTTCTGGTGACCGCCCGCGGCCCTGAAAACGCGGTGCGCCTGGGCCAGCGCGCCCGCAAAATTGAGCGTCGACGTCGTAGACTTGCCCATGATGTAGCGTTTCTGCATCACGTCGGAATCCGCAGGCGTCACGAATCCGTCCCAATGCCCCGGGGTCACCTTGAAAAACACGCCACCGTCTTCGTCCTGCATGCGCAAGAAGAATTCCAGCTCGAAACGGACTTCGTCGAGCAGGCTCGCGGGCAGTTCGAAAGACGGCCGGAAAGATTTCCCGCCCAGAATATCGCTATCGCCATGGTTCATTTCGCAGGCGAGCAGGAGCGTGGCGACACTCACGCCGCCGTTCACGATATACTTGCCGTAATCGCCGGCATCGTACCAGCCGCCGTGCGCATTCCATACCCCGTTCCGTTCCATGATGGGGTGAAATTCGAGGGCGTCGTCACGATGGGCCGCAGGGCGCGCCCATTTACCGACATACTCGACAGGGAGTTCCACGCCCGAGCGCTGGAAAAAAAACGACTTGATATTCGCCTTGAGCTGGCGGCGGATCCATTCATCGGAAATTTCAAAAAGGCGTGTCTGTCCTTCGAACAGCGCTATTTCGCCTTCGCCCAGGACCTTGACCGAAATGCGGTACTTGCCCGGAACGGCGAGACTGGAAAAATCGCCCGCGAACACGGTTTCCCCGGTATAGCCACATTCACCACGACGCCCTAAGGAACCTTCCAAGGCAACCTTGCCGGATTCATCCAAGATGCAGAAGGTGCCACCGGACACGGCAGCAGCAACAGGCGCGGCCACATAGAATATTTTTGGAAGGGCGACACCGTAGCCGACATGGTTATAGCGGATGGAAAACACAAATTTACACTCCATACTCCAAGAATAACTTTTTTGAAACATAACGGCGCTTTTAAGAACAAAATTCCGTTTACGCCCGTATCCTCCCGAAAAGGGTGTTTGCCAAAGGGCCATTATTTTTAAATTTGTCCACATGAAAAAAGCTCTTAAAATTTCCGCCATTGTCATTGCGGCCCTGATTATCCTGGTCATTGCCGCGCTTAAGCTTGCCCCGGGATTCGTCAAGGACTACATCGTCGCGCATTCCGAGGAATTCATCGGCCGCAAGGTCGCCATCGAAAGCGTCACCCTGAACCCGTTCACGTTCGTGGTGAACGTCGACAGCTTCGCCATCATGGAACAGGACGGCACCACACCGTTCGTCTCTTTCGATAAGTTCCGCATCAACGTGGACCCGCTCAAGATCGTGACAAAGACCGCCGCCGTGAGCGAAATCTACATGAAAGGGCTGTATGTGCACGTAACCCAGAAAGGCGACAAGTTCAACTTCAGCGACATCCTGGATTTCCTCGCCAAATCCGATTCTACCGCCACCGATACCGTGGCTAAAGATACCGCCGCAACCGATACGGGCATGGTGAACGCCGCCGAAATCGCCAAGGGACTGCCGATCAACATTTCCGTCAAGAACATCCTCTTCGAAAACGGCAACATCATCTACGAAGACAAGAAGGTCGGTTCCAAGATCCATATCAAGGATTTCGGCGTGGGCATCCCGGCCGTGTACCTGAGCAACAAGCAGACCGACGTGGGCGTAAGCCTCAAGTTTGCCGATGGCGGCGACCTGAACGTGAAGGTGACCGCCAATGCCGCGACTAACGACTTCAAGGTGAACGTGGGCCTCAAGGACTTCGCGCTTGCCTGCGGCAAGCCCTATCTCAACGACTTTATCGCCTACAAGGACTTTAGCGGAAGCGTCTCGACGAACATCAACGTCGAAGGCAACCTCGGCGATGTCCTCTCGAGCAACGTCAGCGGAACCGTTTCTGTCGACAACGTCGTGCTTACCGAAAAGAGCGGCAAGACCATCGGCGTGAACCACGTGGGCATCGGCCTCGGGAAGGTCAATCTGAACAAGAACCAGTTCCATGTGGACTCCGTCATTGTCGACGCCGCCTACGCGCACCTCGATTTGTACAAGGACGGCAAGACGAACATCGACGTTCTGCTCGCCCCGCTGATGAAGAAGTCCGCTCCGGCAGCCGACAGCGCTACAGCTGAAAGTGCCGCCGAACCCGAGAAGGCCCAGGAAGAGCCGGCCCCGAAGGCGAAGCCGATGGACGCCCGTATTGGCAAGCTTCTCGTCCGCAATACCAAGGTGAGCGCAAACGACCTCACCATCACGAAACCCTTCAACTACACCGTCAGCGCCATCACCGTGAACGGCTCGAACATCAATTTCGACACCCCGTGCACCGTGAACGTGTCCGCGGCCTTCCCCGATGGCGGTAGCGTTTCCGTCAAGTACAAGGGCGCCCTCTCCGACATCGGCACGATGGACGCCTATATAAGCGTCAAGAACCTCGCGCTCAAGCATTTCAGCAACTACAGCCTCCACTACACGGGCTACCCGCTCTCGGCCGGTACGATGGCCTTCGCAAGCGAGAACAAGATCAAGGACTTCAATCTCGACAGCAAGAACACGATTGACATCTACAACATCGACGTGGGCGACAAGGACGACAGCGTCGACCCGGAATACATGGTCCCGATGAAGGTCGGCCTGTACATCCTTAAGGACAAGGACGACAAGATCCAGTTCGACGTGCCGGTCCAGGGCAACATGAAGGATCCGGAATTCTCCGTGCTGAAGATTGTCTGGAAGACCGTGATGAACCTCATCATCAAGGTCGCGCTCTCCCCGCTCAAGATTGTCGGTAACGTAGCCTCGACCGGCGCCGGCATGGTCGGCATCGACCTCGGCAAGAACGACGAAGTGGTCATCGACCCGATGAGCGCTACGTTCACGAGCGAGCAGTACGCCAAGGCGAGCAAGATGACGGAAGTCCTCGCGAAGGACCCGAAGTTGAAGCTCATCTTCACGCAGTACTACAACCCCAAGAAGGCGGCCAACGACCACAAGCAGCACAAGCTGAAGACGGAATTCTACAAGCAGACGCAGGGCAAGGAAACCCTGACCGAGCTCGACGAACGCGCCATCCTCGAAATCAAGGATAGCGACGACGCCTTCAAGGCATACGCCAAGGAACACGCCGCCAACATCGACATGAAGGCCTTCAAGAAGGAACTCGCCGACCTCGCCGCAAAGAGGAACGACGACCTGCTCAAGGTGCTGCAGCAGCAGAAGGGCGTGACCAAGAAGAACCTGAAGGTCATCACCGCTCCTACAGGCGAACTCGTCAGCCATAAGGGCAAGGCGATGTACAAGGTGACTATAGACGTACAGTAGATCGGTCTCGCAGATAGGTCTCGCGCCCAAAAAATTCTACATTTGGGCGCATGAGTGAAGAACTGTGTGCTAATCTTTCCCTAAAGGTGCAGGAGGTCGCGAAGGCCCCCAAGTACCGCGGGGCTATTTTCCAAATTGAAGCCGACGAAAAGGGACTTGCGCTGGTAGACGTGAAGGAATCGAGCCTGAAGGTCTACCTGATGATAGACCCGGAATGCGACAAGATTCTCGAGACCAGGTTCTTCACCTACGGCGGGCCCATCTTTACGGCCCTTGCCGATACGTTCTGCAAAAAAATCCAGATGGCAACCGTCGAGGAAGCCTGTGCCATCACGGCCGAGAGCATCGAACTTGAACTCCGCGACACTCCCGACGTGCGCGCCATTCCCGAAAATGCTCCCGAAATCAAGCAGATGAACACGCTCATCAAGCGCATCCTCGAGACGTACCCCGAAAAGAAGGGAACGGCGATTCTCGTTCGCGAGAAGATGGAGAGGATCAAGTACCGCACGCAGACGGCCGAAGGCCGCGCCGAGGCGGACGCCGAATGGAACGCGCTTGCAAAGCACGAAAAGATCGAGAAGATCGAGGCCTGGCTGCACCAGTCCGTCCGCGGAATGTTGCAGGGCGACGGCGGAGACGTGGAAATCCTCGACCTCACGGAAGACAACCGACTCAAGATCCGCTACCAGGGAGCCTGTGCCGGTTGCGGTTCCGCCATGGGCGGCACGCTCTTCTACATCGAGGACGAACTCAAGAACAATGTGTATTACAACCTGATTGTGGAACCCGAGGACCCGCTCGACAACCTCCCGCCGAACGAAATGTCCGATGCCGACCGCAATTTGGCCGGGTTAGACGACAACAATCCTCCCCCGAGCCTTTTCTAGTAACTAGTAACTCAGAACTAGTAACTTCATTTCTATATTACATTCTGTAATTATCAAAGGAAAAATCATGTCCGAAGAACTCGTTTTGAAATTCGTTGATCCCGTACCGATGCGCTACGGAGAAAATTCCCACCAGTCTGCCGTGTTCTACCGCGACCCGACCTGCACCGAAGCAAGTCTCGCCACCGCAAAGCAGCTCTGGGGTAAGGAACTTTCTTACAACAACATCGTCGACGCGGATGCCGCCCTCGAGATGGCACGCGAATTCAGCGACGGCAACGCAGTCGTCATCGTGAAGCACATGAACCCCTGTGGACTCGCCACCGGCGAAACGCTGCGCGAAGCCATGGAAGCCGCCTGGGCAGGTGACCCGGTGTCGGCGTTCGGTTCCGTGATTGCCGTGACCCGCAAGGTCGACCTCAAGACGGCCGAATTCCTCAAGGGCAAGTTCGTGGAAATCCTCCTCGCCCCGGCATTCGACGACGACGCTCTCGAATTCCTCAAGAACAAGTCCAAGGATATCCGCCTCCTCGAAGTCGGCGAAATCAAGAAGGCCACCCGCTGCAAGGTGTACAAGCACGTGATTGGCGGCATGCTGGTGCAAGACCGCGACGTGGACACCTACGAAAAGTTTGAATGCGTGACAAAGGCCCAGTTCCCGAAGAACAAGGAAGATCTCGCCCGCTTTACCTGGCTTGTCACCAAGCACACCAAGTCTAACGCCATCGTGATGGGCTACGAATACAAGCCCGGCTACTTCCAGGTGATGGGTCTCGGCCCCGGCCAGCCCAACCGCATTGACAGTAACCTCCGCCTCTGCCAGCCGCGCGTCCGCGACAACGTTGCCCGCATGGAAGAAGCCAAGGCGTTCTTCGACGAGAACGGCAAGCTCATCAACGAAGCCGGACTCAAGGCCTTGGAACGCAAGGTGTTCGGCGAAGTCGTGATGGGCTCCGACGCCTTCTTCCCGTTCCCGGACAACGTAGAAGCCGCTCACGACGCGGGCGTGCGCTACATCGTGCAGCCGGGCGGATCCAAGAAGGATGACCTCTCCATCGAGAAGTGCGACGAATTCGGCATCGCGATGGTATTCACCGGCATGAGGCACTTCCGCCACTAAGGTACAGTATGGCTCCGGCGACGCAAAAAGAAACGAACCAGCGGGAAAAGGACCTCTATTACGCGGTCCTGTCCTTCCTGAAGTCCGTCCGCAAGGCAGGCAAGACGACCGATGCCGAATGGAAGGCGTACCAGGAGAAGCTCCTGAAGATTGCTCCCTCCCCCGACATGGGCAGGGCCGCCGACATGTGGACTATGGACAACCTGGATCAGTTCAGCCCGGATAAGAACCAGCTGCCGCCCTTGAACGACATGGACTACGTCGCGAACATCTCTCCGAAGTTCGCCTCGCAGCTCATGGAGGCCATGTACTACGGCATGCTGAACCTGACGCAGGCAAACCTGATTTCCGACGAAATCCAGGACGCCGACCCGGACTGCGTTTCTACCGCCTCGCTCGAAGAACTCCTCGTTAAGCTCTGGATTGGCAACGCGAAGAGCTACCGCAAGACGGTGATGAATTAGGTGTGAGCTCGGTCGCGAAGCTCCCTCTGAGGTCTGAGTAAAGAGGGGCAGGTTTTCCCCTCGCTCGCACAGCGTAAGCGCCGTAGCTCGCTACCCCTTCTCCTAGGGGACACCCCTAAAACCCCGAATCTAGCAACACAAAACCTGAAAGCGAATGAAATGAGCGACCTCATTACTCAAAGGGGCGAAGCCCCGACCCCAAAGCCTCAACGTGTACGCGTAATCGGAGGCGGTCTCGCGGGCTGCGAAGCGGCTTTGCAATTGGCTAGCCGCGGTTTTAAGGTTGACTTGTACGAAATGCGGCCCAACCGCATGACGCCCGCCCATAGGGACGGGCATTTGGCGCAACTTGTCTGTTCCAACAGCTTCAAAGCCTTGGGCGTTACGAGCGCCCACGGGCTTTTAAAGCAGGAACTCACGATGCTCGGCAGTTTCTTGCTGGAATGTGCCCGCGAAGCCGCGGTGCCGGCGGGGGACTCGCTGACCGTCAACCGCGACATCTTCAGCGAGTCCGTGGAGCGCAAAATCGCGGAATCTGCAAACATCACGCTCCACCGCGACGAGGTCAAGAGCCTCGAAGGCGACTGCCCGACCCTCGTCGCCGCCGGCCCGCTGGCGAGCGATGCGCTCGCCGACGACATCTTCAAGCGCCTCGGCAGCAACCGCCTGCACTTTTTCGATGCCATCGCGCCCGTAGTCGAGACCGACAGCATCGATTTTGACCACGCTTTTTACCGCAACCGCTGGGAAAAAGGCGAAACAGCCGATTTCATCAACTGCCCGCTGGACAAGGAAACCTACACCGAGTTCGTGCGCAAGCTCTGTGAAGCCGAAGCCGTAGAACCGCGCCCCTTCGAAAAGAACGAGCTGTTCGAAGGCTGCCTGCCCGTCGAAGAGATGGCACGCCGCGGCTACGAGACGTTGCGCCACGGCCCCATGCGCCCCATCGGCCTTGGACTTGGCAACAACGGGAAATTGTGGTACGCGGTCATCCAGCTCCGCGCCGAAAACAAGCAGAAGACGCTCTTCAACATGGTCGGTTTCCAGACGCGCCTCAAGTGGGGCACGCAAAAAGAGATCTTCACGATGGTGCCCGCCCTCCGGAATGCAAAGTTCGCACGCCTCGGCTGCATGCACCGCAACACTTTCATCGAATCCCCCAAGTTCCTGGACGCCACTTTAAGATTGCGCCCGGATCTCGAATGCGCCAAGGGCATTCCGCCCACCTGGTTCGCGGGCCAAATTACGGGCAGCGAAGGCTACACCGAGGCTGTCGCTACCGGTTGGTATGCCGCCTGGAACATGGCACAGACGATTCTGCACTGCCACAGCGACCCGCTGCCCGACGAGAGCTGCATCGCCTCTCTCATGAACCGGCTCGTGGAAGAAAACGACGATTTCCAGCCGATGAACTTCAATTTCGGGCTGCTCCCCCACCAGGAAGGCCTCAAAAAGAAGAACAAGAAGGAAATTCTCGGGGAAAACGCCCAGCGCGCCGTCCGCGAGTGGATCGCGGATAGGAAAATCATATAGTCTTTGCAGGGAGAGGTCTCTCCCTGGTTCGCACTCCGTTGCTCCCCACCCTCTCTAGCGGGGACACCCCGCAACGCCCCGTTAGCCAGCAACCAGATTGCAAAAAGCGCCCCTCAAAGGGGGCGCATTTGTATCGGGGTAACCAGATTGCGGCTTGGCACTTCGTTTCGCGCCGCCCTACGGGCTTATGCTTACGCATAAGCGCAAAAATACCTTACATTCGCTTCGCTCAACGGTATTTTCGTCGAACTGATTTCACAGTTCGATCTGGTTACCTTGAGATACACAAAAAGCCTCCCATAGGGAGGCTTTTGTGTATCGGGGTAACCAGATTCGAACTGATGACATTCTGCTCCCAAAGCAGACGCTCTACCAGGCTGAGCTACACCCCGAGTGAGTGCAAATATAATAAATATTCCCTCCGTAAAATGCGTTTTTTTTACATTCCGCCTCAAGAAAGTGTGATGCAAATCTCACTGTGATTTTTTTTGCCCCGAAACACCCCTAAAACTACCTATATTTTAAATGCAATAAAGGAGTACAACATGGAGTGTCCCAACCAGAGCAAGGATGAAGACGACTACATCCCGCCCTTCAAGCCTTAAAAACAACAACAATGCAAAAAATGAGCTCGAAAGGGCTCGTTTTTTTGTATAAATTCCATTATAAAATAAAAAAATCGCTTTAGAACCGAGCAAGACGCGAAACGCGAGCCGTTCTCAAACGACTAACTTGTCATAGTGCCTGGCGAAACAAAATTCGCCCAGAAACGAGCAGGACAAAAACGCTTTAGAATCAAGCAAGACGAGGCGCAAACCGTTCACAAACGACTAATTTGACTTAGTGCCTAGCGAAACAAAATTCGCCTAGAAACGAGCAGGACAAAAACGCTTTAGAATCAAGCAAGACGAGGCGCGAGCCCCCGTAGCGTACTAAAGCGTACGTGAGGGGGCGAGCAACGAAGTATTGTGCCGATTATAAAGCGATTTTACACTTTTAGTTCGCCGGCGTCGATAGTAGCCCAGTCGGGTATTGCTTCAATCGCCGGGCGGACTTCTTCCGTGACGAACTTCACGACCTGTCCCGGAGCGCGGCCTACGAACTTGCGGAGGTCGAGGATTTCCTTGAGCTTTTCTTCGGTAATGCCGAGCTTCTGGAACTTTTCGTTCTTCAGCACGCGTTCGAGCAAGTCGTTGTCCTTGCCCTGTTCCTTCCGCCATTCTTCACGCCTTCCATGATGATGTTTTCGGTAGCCATGAACGGGAGTTCGGCCATGATGCGCTTTTCGATAACCTTCGGGTAAACCACGAGGCCGTTCGTGACGTTTTCAGCAATGATGAGCATGGCATCCATAGCGAGGAATGCTTCAGGAATTGCCAAGCGCTTGTTCGCACTGTCGTCAAGCGTACGTTCGAACCATTGCGTCGCCTGCGTGAAGGCGGTGCTGTTGACCTGGGCCATCACGAAACGAGCCAGGGAGCAAATACGTTCGCTGCGCATCGGGTTACGCTTATAAGCCATGGCGCTGGAGCCGATCTGTGTCTTTTCGAACGGTTCTTCCACTTCTTTGACGCCCTGCATGAGGCGCATGTCGGTAGCGAACTTGTGCAGAGACTGAGCGATGGAGCTGAGCACCTGGTTCACGCGGTTGTCCCACTTACGAGTGTAAGTCTGACCGGTGATGGTGAGCACGCGCTTGAAGCCTGCCTTGGCGGTCACGCGGCGGTCGAGTTCCATGATTTTTTCTTCGTCGCCGTTGAACAGGTCCATGAAGCTGGCCTGCGTACCGGTCGTGCCCTTCACACCGCGGAACGGAAGCACTTCGATGAGGAAGTTCAATTCTTCGAGGTCGATGAGCATGTCCTGGAGCCAGAGGCAAGCGCGCTTACCCACAGTCGTGAGCTGGGCTGCCTGGAAGTGCGTTGCACCGAGCTGGGCCATGTCCTTGTATTCCATCGCAAACTTGGAAAGCTTGTCCATCACGCGGCAAAGGCGCTTGCGCACGAGAATCATGGCCTGCTGCATCTGGATAAGGTCGGTGTTATCACCCACGAATGCAGACGTTGCACCGAGGTGGATGATGCCCTTGGCCTTCGGGCACTGCACGCCGTAAGCGTAAACGTGGCTCATCACGTCGTGACGGCGGCGCTTTTCTTCTTCTTCGGCGACTTCGAAGTTGATGTCCTTCTCGTGGGCCTTCAGTTCGTCCACCTGCTCCTGCGTAATCGGGAGGCCGAGTTCCATTTCGGATTCGGCGAGGTAAATCCACAGCTTGCGCCAAGTCTGGAACTTGTACTGCGGGCTGAAGATGAAACTCATTTCCTTGCTGGCGTAACGCTTGATAAGCGGGCTTTCGAACTGATCGCGCATGATTTATCCTTGGTTAAATTTAACGCAGGGAAATATAGAAAAATCCGGTCCCACAGGACCGGACTTACCATTACACTTCGCTGGCGAATTCTTCCATGCTCTTGCGCACGGGGTGCCTGGGCGACGGGCCGCCGTTCTCGGGGTCGGCATAGCCGATGTCCAAAAGGCAGGCCAGCTTCAGGTTTTCGGGGAAACCGAATGCCGTCTCGATATAGGCTGCATTGAATCCGCGGGCCCAGAGAGTCGAAAGTCCGAGGTCGGTCGCCTGCATCATCATCGAGGTGGTGACGATACTCGCATCCATCACACCGCTGTTGAAGTTGTCGTTGTACTTTTCGGCGGTGTAGCAGTTGGGTTCGTCGTAGCAAACCATCAAAACGACGGGGGCGTTGTAGGCCATACGGGTGATGCCGCGGATTTTTTCAAGCGCCTCGGGCGACTTGATGACCTTCACGGTCACGGGCTGCGCGTTGATTGCCGTCGGGGAAATGCGGCCCGCCTCGAGCACCTGGGCGAGTTTTTCGGGTTCCACCGCCTGGGCGGTAAAGGCGCGGCAGCTATAACGATTCTTGGCCAAATCCATGAAAGACATAAGTACCTCTTTTTGAGGAAATATAAGTATTTCAAGTTAGCCCCTATGGAAAAGTTACTAGTTACTAGTTAATAGCTACTAGTTAGTAGGTTTAAAAAATGGAAAATCTGCTAGGATGGCCTAGTAACTAGTAACTTAGAACTGCGGCTACGCCGCATGAACTATTAATTTCTATCTTTGCGCATATGAAAAATTTTTACGTTACAACGCCGATTTATTACGTTAACGACGCCCCGCATATCGGGCACTCCTATACGACCGTCCTTGCGGACATCCTCACCCGCTTCCACAAGATTCTGGGCTACCAGACGTTCTTCTTGACCGGTACCGACGAACACGGCCAGAAGGTGCAGCGCGCCGCCGCCAAGCGCGGAGTCGACCCGCAGGAACATGTGGACGAATACTACCACCGTTTCGAAGACCTCTGGAAGAAGATGGGCATCTGCAACGACTTCTTTATCCGCACCACGATGCCGGAACACAAGGCCTTTGTGCAGGAATGCCTGCAGAAGCTCTGGGACAAGGGCGAAATCTACTCGAAGGAATACGAAGGCTGGTACTCTGTCGGCGAAGAACGCTTCTTCGGCGAAGACGAGCTGGACGAAAACAAGTGCGACCCCATCAGCCACCGCCCGGTGGAATGGCTCAAGGAAAAGAACTACTTCTTCAAGATGGGTTCTTACCAGCAGAAGCTGATTGACTTCCTCGAAAGCCACAAGGACTGGATTGTGCCGGACTACCGCTGGAACGAAATCCGCGGATTCCTGCGCCAGCCGCTGAACGACCTTTGCATCAGCCGCCCGAAGATCCGCCTCAGCTGGGGCATCCCGCTGCCGTTCGACCAGGACTACGTGACCTACGTGTGGTTTGACGCCCTGCTCAACTACGTGAGCGCCTCCACCGCCTTCCACAAGACTTATGCCGACGGCACCCCGATCTGGCCCGCCACTTACCACCTCATCGGCAAGGACATTCTCACCACGCATAGCGTGTACTGGCCGACGATGCTCATGGCCCTCGACATTCCGCTTCCGCAGCACATCCTTGCCCACGGCTGGTGGCTCGTGAACGGCGGCGAAAAGATGAGCAAGTCCGCAGGTAACGTGGTGAACCCGATGGACTACATGGAAAAGTACGGCATCGATGCGTTCCGCTACTTCCTCGCCCGCGAAATGGTCGTCGGTCAAGACGCGAACTTCACGCACGACGGATTCGTACGCCGCATCAACAGCGACCTCGCCAACGACCTCGGCAACGTGCTGAACCGCGTACACCGCCTGGTGCTCAACAACTTTGAAGGCAAGCTCCCCGCCGCCACCGCAATTGGCGACGCCGAAAAGGAAGTCATCGACCTCGCGAACAAGGTCATCGAAGAAATCAAGGAAGGCCTGCCGCAGGCTCGCCTCTCGCAGTCCATCGAGACCATCATGCAGTTGGTGCGCAGCATCAACCGCTACCTCGAAATCAAGGCCCCGTGGAAGCTCGCGAAGGACCCCGCCCTCAAGGACGAACTCGCTACGGTTCTTTACGTTTCTGCCGAAGCCGTGCGCCTTTCGCTCTGTCTGCTGTGGCCGGTGATTCCGGGCAAGGCCGAAGAAGGCCTCGCCATGATCGGCAGCAAGTTCCAGAGCGCCGACGACCTCGCTTGGGGAATCCTCAAGGGTGGCGAAACGTTCGGCGAAGGCAAGCCGCTCTTCCCGCGCATCGAAGAAGAAGTCAAGAAGCAGGAAGCCCAGCCGAAGCCCAAGCAGAACAAGCCGCTGATGGCTGCCGACGTGCCCGCCGCCATGGACATGCGCGTCGCCCAGATCAAGGAAGTGGACGACCATCCGGATGCCACGAGCCTCTATGTGCTCAAGGTGGACGCCGGCGAAGGCGAACTCCGCACCATCTGCAGCGGCCTCAAGAGCAGCTACAAGGCCGAAGAACTCCAGGACAGGAAGATTTTGCTGTTCGCGAACCTCAAGCCGAGCGCCCTGCGTGGCATTATGAGCCAGGGTATGCTCTTTGCAGGCGACCTCGACGCCGAAGCACATACCTGCCGCCTCGTCTCCGTACCTGACGACGCGAAGCCCGGTGACCGCGCCCTCTTCAAGGATATCGCCCCGAGCGAACCGCGCGAGCTCAAGGTGAAGGACTTCGAGAAGATTGCGCTCTCCGTGAAGGGTGGCGCCGTGTTCTGCGATGCTCTCGCTCTTGAAGTGAACGGGAAGCCGGTGACCTGCGATGTGGCCGACGGCAACGGAGTTCACTAGTAAACAAGCGACCTTTCGCGCAAAAAAAATCGCCCCAGTTTAAAAGCTGGGGCTTTTTTGTTGCAGTGCGCGACAATTCGCGTTTACGGCAGTTTCAGCTTGTAGATTTGCGGCCAGTTCTTGCCCGTCACCCACAGGTTCTTGCCGTCGTAGGCAATGCCGTTCAGCACGTCAATATTGCTGTAGACGCGGTTGAGCGCATTCACTTTTTCGGTCAAGTCCAGATATTTCACAACGCGACCGCTGGGCAGTTCAATAACCGCGATAAGCGGGGCCTGCCAGATATTTGCATACAAAGTATTTCCTATGACTTCCAGTTCGTTCAGGTTCACGACCGGCTTTCCATTATCGGTTACCGGAATGACGCCCACCACATTGAACGCACCGAGGGCAATCTGCAAAAGCTCATTCGAGCCGTTGCTCATCAGCAATTCATTCTTCCAATAAGTAAGCCCCCACCCCTCCGTCGGGATGCGGAACTCGCCCTTCGGCTTGAACGGCTTACGGCTATAGATAAAAGCCTTCTTCGATTTCCACGTGAGGTAGAAAACGTCGTCGCCCACGGCAACGGAACCTTCACCGAAATAGCGTTCCGCAAGGCGGGCCGAATCAAGAATCTTGCCATCGAGCGTGCGGCGGTAAAGTCCCGATTTCCCGTACAGGCCCGTCGTTTCAATCAGTTCCTTGCCGTCAAAGAAAAGCCCCTGCGTAAAGTGCGTCATTTCGTGCGGCACAGAATCGACGATATCGGGCACCACTCGCGGAGCCTGCGCAAAGGCCGTAGACGAGATAACGAAGACGAGAGACGAAAGACGAAAGACGAGAGATTTGTAGGAAATCATATTCAAAAATTACTAATTTATGAAATATGGGCGAAATCAGAACACCGGCCAAGGTCAAGATTATCGTGGGCATCCTCGCGAAGGATTCCCAAGCCGTTGAAGCGGTGCGCTCCACATTGAGCGATCGGTTCGGCCCCGAAGACCTGAACCTCGAACCCTTCCCCTTCACGTTCACGAACTACTACGTCGACGAAATCGGTGCAGCCCCCGTCCGCGCGTTCTTCAGCTACGAAAACCTCGTGGAACGCGAAACCATCGTCGATATCAAGCTTTGGACAAACGACATCGAACTTGAAATCGCCGCAAAATCGGGAACGCCGGGACTGCGCCCCGTAAACCTCGATCCGGGCTACATGACGCTCGGGCAATTTTTCCTCGCCACCACCAAGGACCAGCGCCAGCGCGTGTACATGCGGCGCGGAATTTTCGTGGAACCCACGCTGTATTTCCAAGACGGGCACTTCCACGCCTTCGACTGGACCTATCGCGATTACCAGAGCGAAAAATATATCCAATATTTGGAACAAGTCCGCGCCCGCCTCGCCTACCAGATGAGCACGGGCAAACCCTATAGATTGAGGCGAGAAGCAACATGAATAAAAGGTCAATAGTCATTAGTCAATGGTCATTGGCTTTTTACAATCGCGGCTCCGCCGCCTAACGTTACACTAATGACTAATAACCAATGACCAACAACTAAACTTATGAAAGCCGGAATATTTACAGTCATCCTCCTCATCATCAGCAACGTGTTCATGACCGCCGCCTGGTACGGGAACCTCAAGCTCAAGGAAATGCACATTTCCACCGACTGGCCGCTCATCCTCGTGATTCTCGCCTCGTGGGGTGTCGCCCTCATCGAATACTTCTTCATGATTCCCGCGAACACCATCGGCAGCAAAATCAACGGAGGCCCCTTCAACCTCATGCAGCTGAAGGTCATCCAGGAAGCAATTTCCATCACGGTCTTCACCGTCATCGCGACCACCGTCTTCAACAACGAAGCGCTGCAATGGAACCACATCGTCGCCTTCGTCCTCATCGTCGGCGCGGTTTTCTTCGCCTTCCTCAAGTAACCTTCCGGAGATTTCGTTGTCCTTCTTCCGCAAAATAGCCCTGGGAAGCCTGCTCGCCCCGCTAGTGCTGTCGCTAGCATGTCTCAGCACGCCTGCCGACGCCAAGGCGAGTTCATCTAGCAAGAAAGACGACAAGACGTCCGTCCAAGAAAAGAAGAAATCGGACAAGAAGAAGGCCTCAAAAAAATCGAAATCTTCCAAAAAGCGCAAAGGTAAAGAAAAGAGCAAGGTTTCAAACAAAGTAACCATTGACGCCTCGGACCCGAAGGCCTTCACCAAGGCGCTCCTGCTCGAAAAAAAGGGGATTGACTTCGAAGTCGTCGGCGAGAAACAGCAGACACAACTCAAGATTGTTCCCCCAAAAAATGAAGACAAGAGCCATCTCGACTTTTCAAAGATGCTCATCCCCATCACACACGAGGCGCTGATCGGTTCCAAGTACGGCATTCGCGACCACCGCCTCCACCGCGGTGTTGACGTGAACGTCATCAAGGATGAACCCGTCGTGGCAGCCCTCCCGGGCAAGGTCATCATGTCGAAGTACAATTCGGGCGGTTACGGCCATTACGTACTCATCGAGCACGACCACGGCATCCAAACGCTTTACGGGCACCTCTCGGAACGCCTGCTCAAGATAGGCGACTACGTCTACCCCGGCGATATTGTCGGGCTTGCCGGAAACACGGGAAAATCTTCGGCTGCGCACCTGCACTTTGAAATCCGTTACGGCGACATCAATATCGATCCCGAAACGATTGTAGACTTCCCCAAGTGGGAACTGAAAAAAGGCGTAGACCGCGTTTCCAAGAAAAAAATCCTGAACGCCCACTACAATATGCAACGCAAGCTGCAGAAAGAAAACGCCTACATCGTGAAAAAGGGCGATTCCCAGGGAGATGTTGCCAAGTGGTTCAACATTTCCATTCCCGCCCTCTGCCGGTTGAACAACCTAAAGCAGGGAGCCCCGCTCAAAGTCGGGCAGAAACTAATCGGCAGCAAGTGACTCTGCCGAAGGCTGTGTCATCCTGAGCAAGAAACCGTCAGGTTTCGCGTCGAAGGATCCAGACCCGCTTATTTTAAATTCAGAAAGGCTTCTTTCAACTCGCGCGTCGCGGTCTCCGGGTCAGCCACCTTCATAATCGCAGAAACAACGCAGATTCCCGCAATGCCGGAGTCCTTCAGCACAAAGATGTTGTCCTTGTTAAGCCCGCCGATGGCATTCACCGGGATGGGCACCGCCTTCACGACATCCTTGAGCGTTTCGACCGGAGTGATGACCGTCTTCACATGAGTCGTCGTGGGGTAAATCGCACCGCAACCCAGGTAATCGGCGCCCTGTTCATAGGCTTCGAGCGCCTGCGGCACGGTCTTGGCCGTAACACCCACGATCTTGTCACCGCCCATCAGCTTGCGTGCCAGATGCGCCGGCATGTCACTCTGCCCCACATGTACGCCTTCCGCTCCGATGGCAAGCGCCACGTCCACGCGGTCGTCGATAATCAGCGGGATTCCGTAGATCGTCGCGCCGCCCTTGCAGGCCGCCTCCACCACGGGCAAAAAACGTTCTTCAGGAACGCAAGTGCTGTCGGTGATAAAGTAAAGCGTCGTATCGAGATTTTTGCGCATAAGTAAGTCCTACACGTAAAGGTAATCGTTCAAGACAGGCTGCAAACCTTCACCCGAAATGTCGCCGTACATGTCGTTGAAGCTGCGAGAGTCGTTGATTTCGAACTGTTCGTCGCCACCTTCCCCGTCATCGTGACCGCTGTATTTGCTTTCGTGGTCACCAATGCCCGTCGAAACGCCGGCAGAAACCTTGGTTGCCGCAATCTTCACGATGCCGTTGCGGAATTCCTTGCTTTCGCGGCTCGAGACCGTGATGCCCACGAACGGGAGGAAAATGCGGTAAGCGCAGAGCACCTGGCAGAGTTCCTTCTCGTGAACGTCGAGCGGGTCAATCTTGTCGTTGTTGATGATGGGACGGAGCCGCGGGCAGCTTAAGCTCATTTCGGCATGCGGGTACTTCTTTTGCAGGTAGTATACGTGCAATGCGGATGCAAGCGCATCGCGGCGGAAGTCCGAGAGGCCGAGGAGTGCGGAGAACGCGACACCGCGCATACCCGCCATCAGGGCGCGTTCCTGCGAGTCGAAACGGTACGGGAATACGCGCTTGTGGCCGAGCAGGTGGAGCTTTTCAAAGCGTACCTTGTCATAGGTTTCCTGGAAAACGGTCACGTAGTCCACGCCGCATTCGTGCAGGTAGCGGTATTCGTCGACGTTGACCGGATAGACTTCCACGCCCACCATGCGGAAATACTTGCGGGCTAGCTTGCAAGCCTCGCCGATGTACTCCACGCTGCTCTTCGCACGGCTTTCGCCGGTGAGAATCAGGATTTCTTCCATGCCACTGTCGGCGATGACCTTCATCTCGTGCTCGATCTGCTCCATCGTAAGCTGCATGCGCTTGATGTGGTTGTAGCAGTTGAACCCGCAATAGACGCAGTAGTTTTCGCAATAGTTCGCGATGTAGAGCGGCGTGAAGAAATAGACGTTGTTGCCGAAGTGCTTGCTCGTCTCGATTTTCGCCTTCGCGGCCATCTGCTCCAGGTACGGGGCGGCGGCCGGAGAAAGGAGCGCCTTGAAGTCCTCGAGCGTGCAGCGTTCATGTTCCAATGCGCGCTTCACGTCCTTGCCGGTGTACTTGGAGTAATCGTAGTTCTCGGATTCGGAGAGAACCTTGTCGGCGATGTCCGACTGGATGACTTCCATGCCGGGCAGGTAATCCATGATGTTCGTGCGGGCGCTCGGGTCCGTCTCTATGCGGTGCTTCTTGGCGA
>CACXKY010000016.1:6892-34917 GCA_902768325.1 Fibrobacter succinogenes | reverse complement strand
GCGGGAGTGTACGTACCCGAGATGGCACGGTTCGTCAGCGGACGCAGCGAATCGAGAGCCACCTGGGCCCATCCCTTGTTGCGTTCACGCTTCTTCAAAGAAAAGATATTCGGGTCGAGCCTCGGGGAACTCACCATGGCAAGGATTTCTCCGTTCCTCGGGTCAATCGCCACCAGCGCGCCCCTCGCGCTATCCGGGATAGCGTCCTCGGCCGCCTTCTGCAACTTAAGGTCAATCGTCGAAATCAAATGAAGTCCCGGCACCGGCGGCTGCGCGTCAACGCCCTTCACCGGTCCCAGTTCACGCCCCGACGCATTCACTTCGACAAGCTTGATTCCGTTCTTGCCCCTGAATTCCAAATCGTAGCCCTGTTCCAAACCCTTCTGGCCAATGCGGTCGCCCTGGGAATAGCCTTCAAACTCGGGGAGCTTCAGCTGGTCTTCCGAAATCTCGCCTGTATAACCCAGCACGTGCGAAGCGAGCGTACCGTAAGGGTATTCGCGACGCGATTCAATCATCGTCACGACGCCCGGCAGTTCGGAAGAATGTTCTTCGATAAGCGCCACCTGTTCCGGCGAAGCGTCTTCGAAGAAGGTGATAGGCCTGTTCCTAATCCAGCGGCTGCGCTGGAACGCCGTATCGAGGGAAAGCGAATCGAACAGGCGAACGCCTTCCTTGTCCTTGATACGCAACAAACGGTAAAAAACGGAATCGCGTTCCGCCTTGCTCCGCGGAAGGCTCATCGCCTGCAATGCCACCTGGTAAGACGGCCTGTTGCGCACGAGGACAACGCCGTTGCGGTCATAGATGTAACCGCGTTCGGCAACGAGCACCACCTTCCTGATGCGGTTGTTTTCTGAACGCTGGAGGTTTTCGTCGTAATGGGTGTACTGCAGTGAAAAAAGGCGGACCAGGAGGATACCGAAAAGAATCAGCACCACGCACATGAACACAAGAACATTCCAGTTCCTGTTCTGGACGTAATCGTTGTCTCCTAGTTTATACACCGTGTTTCTTCTTCCCTGCTTTCCCTGCCGACAAATAGAACACGACAGCCCCTACGACCACCGTATAGGCACATTCCGGGATGGTCTTGGAAAAGAACAAGTTCGTCACGACATCCTTTTCCAACCCCGTCAACAAGAAATAAATCATATCGCAAACGAAGAAACCGATAGCGAGTACCGCCATTTTCGCGGGCAAGTTCAGCGTCAAGAAACGTTCTTCAAGCTGACCCACGACAAAACCCAAAACCGTCATGGCGATAGAATGGGCGCCAAGCCACTCCACCGGGGCGTACATATCTTGCGCAAAGCCCGCAAGGAATCCCCAGAAGCACCCTGTCGCGGGGCCGTACTTGATGGCAATCGCCACAATGAAAATCACGATAAAGTCCGGCCCTACGCCAAAGATCTGGAGCCAGTCACCGACCGTCGTCTGCAGCACAAACGCGAGGAGGTATATCAGGAACAACTTGATCCACTTGAACTTATTCATCGAGCAGCTCCTGGATAATCCAATCCGGTTCCTTTTCCATCACGAAAACTTCTTCCAGCGAAGAGAATTCCTGGAACGGGATGACGTTCATCTGACGCATCACATCCAAGTCCGCCTGGCCCACGGATTTCACCGTCCCTACGGGAATGCCCTTCGGGAAAATGCCGCCCAGGCCCGACGTAATCAGCGTATCGCCAGCCTTGACTCCCGCATGCGTCGGGACCATCGCCATCAACGTGCGTCCGTCTACCGATTCGAGGAAGCCCACCACGCGCGTACGGCGTTCAAGTACAGACAACTTAAGATTCGGGTCTACCAGCAATTGCACGCGCGAATAGGCGTACGAAACTTTCGTCACCTTACCCACGAGGCCGTTCATGGAAAACACGGGCATGTTTTCCTTGACGCCATGATGTGTTCCGCGGTTGATAATGAGCGTCGTCAGGAAACGCCCAGGATTATGGCCCACAACGCGCGCCGTCACAATCGGATAGCCCCACTTGTCGTCAAATCGTACCAGCGCATGCAGTCTAGTCAGCTCTTGCAAGCCTTCGCTTGCATAGTACGTCTCTTGACGTAGCCGTGCGTTTTCTTGCTTGAGCTGTTCGTTTTCCGCAACGATGGAGCGGTAGGCGTTCAAAGACGACAGGGCCATCTGTGCCGGATAAAGCACCGTCCCCAGTACAGAAGACACGATGTTTTCCTTCACGAGATTCGGAGCCTGCCGCATCAAAAGGCCGACAAGCAAAAAGAACACAAAGGCAATTATTCCATGCCTTTGCGTAAACAAATCGACAATAAAGCGAAATGCCCTAAACATCGAACCAGGGTATGAAGATTGTCCTAGTTAGACGTAGCAATCAATACAGGACGATACTTGTCCAGGTCTTCCAGAATACGGGCGGCACCCTTGCAGACGCAAACGAGGGCATCGTCGAACACGTTCACGGAAAGTCCCGTTTCCTTGCGGATGCGTTCGTCGAAACCGCGGAGCTGGGAAGCACCGCCAGTCATAATGATACCCTTGTCGTAAATATCGGCAGAGAGTTCAGCCGGAGTCATGCTCAGAGCCTGCTTCACGGCTTCGATAATCGCCGTCACAGGTTCGTTCAAGGCTTCACGAATTTCTTCGCTCTTGATGGTCATCGTGCGCGGCATACCGGCAATAAAGTCATGGCCCTTCACTTCCATCGTCAGTTCTTCGTCGAGCGGGCTAGCAGAACCAATCTGAATCTTGATCTGTTCTGCAGTGCTTTCACCGACCTGGAGGTTGTACATCGTGCGCAGGTAACGGACAATGGCATCGTCCATCTCGTCACCACCGACGCGCACAGATGCGTTACAGACCGTGCCGTTCAACGCGATCACGGCGATATCGGAAGTACCACCGCCGATATCCACAATCATGTTACCGACCGGATCTTCGACCGGAATGCCCATACCGACAGCGGCAGCCATCGGTTCGTGCACCAGGTGAACTTCCTTGGCACCGGCCTGGCGGGCCGCATCGATCACGGCGCGCTTTTCCACTTCGGTAATGCCGCTCGGCACGCCGACCACCACACGAGGTTTCACCATCCACAGCGGGTATTTCTGCACGCGCTTGATAAACGTCTGGAGAAGCGTTTCCACCAGTTCAAAATCGGCAATCACGCCATCGCGCATGGGGCGTACGGCACGGGTTTCACCCGGGGTACGGCCAAGCATCTTCTTTGCCTCGAAACCGATGGCGCACACACGGTTGTTCTTGCTATCCACAGCAATCACCGTAGGTTCGTTAATGACAATACCCTGGTCGGCAACGTGGACCAATGTATTTGCCGTACCAAGATCAATACCTATGTCGCAAGAGAAAAGACCAAACAAAATACTGCCCTTTTTTAAAGATTAAACCTGACAGAAAAAAATATAGCACATTTTAGGGGAAACTAACCCCTATGGCAGGGAATCCCTACCAAAATGGAGGACCTTCAAATAGCGGTCCCAATGGCGCCCTTCGACATCGTAACGGTACTTTCTTTGCTCGTACATGGCGATGTCCTTGTAGATGTAGAAGTTGACTTCCGCGTAAGCCGAGTAGACTTCGGCCGCGGCGCCTTCGAACAAACGAAAATCCTTGACCCTGTAGTAAGGCTCCGCCAAGAGGGCATCCTTGTTCCCGGACGCATGGATGGTCTGGGCGACCATGAACTTCAAATCTTCCTGGAGGTAGCTTTCCAGCTTCTGTTCTATACGTTCTGTTCTTTCAGAACAACCTAACACGAACAAGGCGAGAATCAATAAAGGGATAAACTTTCTCATACAGCGAAAAAATAAAAAAAAAGACCTCCGGAAAAAACCGGAGGCCCAAAGCCATATAGAATCAGGGAGTCCTATCCCCTGCCCCACAATTAGAAGCTGTAGGTCGCAGAAATTCTGGAGAACAGACGGCCTTCACCCTGGAACGGGTTACGGAAGAGCATGTCTTCAGCAACGGTCACGTCGATCTTCAGCTTTTCTTCGATGTTGATACCGAAACCGAAGCCCACGTGGTCCTTGGAGGTGCCGTCAGCCAGCGGATTGGTCGTGAAGAAGTTGCCGCTGTCCGTGCAGATGCCGTTGGTGCCCTTGTTCTTTTCGTTCTGGTCGCATTCCGTATAGAGGATGGACTTCTGGCCACCGACGCGGATGACGAACCAGTCCCACCAGATGTTACGTTCGATACCGAAGCTGATCATACCACCGATGTCGGAACGTTCGTCCCAGTTCGGATCCTTGTCGTTGCTGGCATCGTAGGTGGAGTAACCATCAGTGTAGTTGATGGTCCAGTCATGAGCCCTCATCTTGTTCCAGAGGAAGTCACCGCCCAACCAGAAGAAGCCGCGGTCAAGAGCGACGTTGATGCCGAGGCCGACCTGGGCATGCTTGTCTTCGATACCCGGAGCCTGGATCAACTTCATGGAGAAAGCCGGGACCAATTCACCATCGAGAGCTTCGAGGGTGAAGAAGGCACGGGACTTACCGATAAAGCTGAAGTCGCCGTCATCGAAGAAGTTCTGGTGATCGGGGCCGTACTGGATACGGGCCAAACCGAAGCTGATTTCGAAGTCGATGTTGCTGCCGAACTGGAGGTTCAAACCTGCATCAGCCTGCACGATAGAAGCGAAGGCGCCATCGTCAACCTGATAGGTACCGCTCGGCGTTTCATAGCCACCGTCCTGGTGGGCGATGTAGATATGCAAGCCCCAAGCGTCACCGCTAGTGAGGGTACCGCCCAAGAAGCCGTCAAAGTTCGTCACGGTTTCGGGAGTGGCGGTCAGCTTGCCTTCATCGTCAATAACGGCAGACGGAAGGTACATGGACAATTCGGAAATACGTCCGAACAAGCCACCGATAGAGAGGCGCGGGTCCGGATTGTTTTCGTCACCGAGAGAGACAGAGAAAATACCACCGAAATTCGGGAACCTCGGATCCTGGTTGGTTCCGGCAGGAACGTCCTCAGTATAAGGACCGAACTCACCGATCAAGTAGTTCGGATAGAGATTGATGTTTGCCGGGTTATCAAAGATGCTCACGTCATCCATGATGTAGGTAGTGTTCTTACCCATGGATTCGATACGGGCAAAAGTTGCGAAGGCGGAACCTACACCGAGGATACCGAACGCAACGCCAACGGCTGCAGCAGATCTTAAGTTCATTAGTGGACTCCTATTGTAAATTCTATCATAAAGTTAGCTTTATTAATTCAAAAACGCAAGAAAAAAATACAAAAAGACCGGGCTTTTTCGACCCGGTCCTTTTTTTTGCCATATCGGCAGGTTGTTCAAGAAGATTATTCGGAGAACGTGAACGGAATGGTCACCGTCGTGTTACCAGACTTCACCTTGCTGAACTTCCAGCGGCTCACAGCGCCCTTGATTTCACCATCAAATTCGCCGTAACCGGTGGTAGAAGAAGCAATAGCGATGCTGATAATTTCGCCACCCGGAGCAATCGTGAACTTCAAGGTAACCTTACCCTGGAATCCCGGTTTCTTCTTCAGGAACTTGTTATAGATGTGGCGCAGACCCGGAGTACGCTGACGCACGACCTTCATGATGTCTGCAGCGGAACGAGATCCACCACCGGCACCCATGTCGATATCGCGTTCGGACGGAGTCTTGATGGAGCCCTTAGCCTTGGTAGCGATACCACCGCCACCACCGCCAAGGAGGCCAGCCAGGCCGTCACCGATACCACCGGAACCGCCTTCAGCGTAACCTTCGTTAAAGCCACCATCAGCCTTACCGCGACGGCCACCGAGAACGGTCTTACCCGTCGTCTGGAGGCCAGCCACGTCCTTCAGCACCTTGTCGATGTCCTTGGAGAACTTCTGGTTCTTCATGAGGTCATAGGCACCGGCACTGGCGTTCTTGGTCTGGGCAGTCAAGAGCTTGAGCACGCCACGAGTCTGCGGAGCGTTGGGCTGGCCCTTACCACGGGGCTTGCCACCACCACCGGCCTTCTTGCGCGGCTTCTTCGGCTCTTCCTTCTTCTTTTCTTCCTTCTTTTCTTCCTTCTTCTCTTCCATCATCATGGAAGCGGAGAGGTCTTCAGCAGCGGATTCTTCGAAGATCACTTCGTCGACCACAGCTTCGTACATGGAAGCCCAAAGGGAGAAAGCGAGAGCAACAATCACGGAGACACCGGCAATTGCACCCATCTTCTTGTCGGATTCCGGCATCAGGGACGCAACTAACGGATCTAATTGCTGTTTTTTAGCCATAATTATTCCTCCCCGCCGTTCTTCTGCATCACGGCGAATGCGATATTCGTGTAACCGGAGAAGCCACAGGTGGCCATCACCTTATACATCGCATCGTACGGGATATTCTTGTCGATCTGAACAATGATGTTACCGGCTTCATCGGCAGGGAGACCCATCTTGAGGGCGTGTTCCTGTTCGATAGCGCGGCGGTCCTTCAGGATTTCGTCCAGCTTGGTGACAAGCAGGTCTTCCTGAGCGAGCACGTCGGCAGTCGGCACAACCTTTTCATTATCGGCGATAACGTAGTTCGCATCAACCACGACAGTCAGAGAAACCGTCTTCGGCTGCACCTTGGAGGTGGAGATCGGAAGAATCAGGTTCTCAGCCTGCGTAAGCAGCTGACCTTCAGCGTCCATGTTCTTAATCATGAACACCAGGATGATGGTCATCATGTCCATCATGGAGGTCAAGGAGAAAGGTACGTCTTCGCTATATTTACGAGTTTTTCTAGCCATGATTAACCTCCCAACTTAGCAAGATTGATCTTGGTGAACCCAGCTTCCTTGGAACGGTCCATGAGCTGGATGATCTTGTCAAATTGAGTATCATCGTTAGCAACGATGATGATGTTATCAACGTCTTCGAGGTCAATAAACTGCGTATGGATAGCAATGAGGTCCTTCGCAATCAGGTCGTATGCGGAAAGCGGATAGATCATGTTTTTAGCAGCGACATCCGGTTTGAGCGTACGAGCCGAGTTCGGGGTCAGGGTAGCGAGGGCTACACCGGCAGCGGGCTTCTTGAGAGCCGGCGGCGGAGTGAGGCCGAGGGTACCTTCACCCGGAAGGGCGATAAAGTTGTTGTTGCCATCCACGTAGGCACTGTCGGCAGCCGGTTCTTCAGCGCTTCCACCATTGGAGTAGAGAGCCCAAATAACGCGGCCCGGATCTTCTTCAGATTCCTTGTTGATAGCCCAAAGTTCGATGGTCTCGATTTCATAGAGATACTTCTCTTTATCCATCTCAGAGCCATCCTTGCACTTCGGTCCATGTCCGCTTTCAACAGTTGCCTTAACGTCATCCATCGCGTAAGTAACGAGCTTAGCATCGGACTTGCAACGGAACGTCCACATTTCCTTGAAATAGACGTTCGGCTGGAAACCACCACGAGCACCAATCACGAGATAGTCGCTGGTAATCGCGAGGGACAAGTTCAATGCCTGCTGGTCCGGTTCCGGAGGCGTTTCATTGTCGAGGTTCATCATGCTGCGTTCCGGCAGGTTGACTTCGACAATAGCAAGCTTGGAGAAAGCCGTCATGGTCAAAAGCATAGGAATCAGAATGGTAAACAAGCCCATCGCCGGCAACAGGTCCGGTTCATCGACTTTACCAGGTTTCTTGATTTGTTTTGCCATGTGTTATAACTCCAGTTTTAAATTGCTCTCAATGAATTACGAGAGGGAGTTGATGATCTTGAGGCCCTTTTCTTCCATTTCCTGGATCAGGCGTTCGGAGTTCATGTTGAGGAGACCGACGAGAACCAGAAGAGGCACGGCGGAGAGAAGTCCGAGGAGCGTAGTACCCATAGCGATAGCGATACCGTCGGCAAGAGCCTTGGCACGTTCAGAAGCGGGCTTGTTAGCAACGGCGTCGAAGGTGTAGATCAGACCGTAAATCGTACCCATAAGTCCGAGCAACGTAGAGATGGAAGCCATAACGGAAATGATGGAGACGTAACGAGTCAGACGCGGAGCTTCAGTCAGGAACACGGCGTCGCAAGCAGCAGACATGTTTTCACGACCACCGTTACGGGCGGCGACGATAGCAGCCATCACCTTGGCAATCGGGAGGTTGGTAGCATTAGCGAGGCTCAATGCCTGATCAAACTGCTGAGAACTGATGAGCTTACCGAAATCAGCGAGGAACTTGGCGCGGCCCTTGGAGCTCTTCACCATGATGTAGACAATACGTTCGATAGAGAAACCGAGGCCGATCATGAACACGACCAAGATAATCCACATGAACTGGTAACCATCAGATTCAGGGCTGAAGGATTGAAGCATTTTAGACATTAGAGTACTCCTTTAGAGTGTTTTGTTTTTGGTTTGTTTTTGAAATCTTTGTTCAATTTTATTTTTTTTAAAGCCATTTAGAAGACTTCTAGCTGTAAAACTTTATTTACTGCTCAGAAATGCGCTCTAAAGGCTCAATAAACGGGGTCCCAGAATCCTGGAACCCCGTAAAATTGTTTTTACCGCTACCTTTTCTTGCCCTTCTTCTTTGCAGAAGCCTTCTTGGCAGGAGCAGGAGCAGCAGCCGGAGCCGGAGAATCCATGGAGGTATCGTCATCCATGCCGCCCATAGAGGTGGACGGGGCCGGAGCCATCTGCTTCTTGAGTTCGGCGAGTTCAGCCTTCAACTTTTCGTTTTCAGCCTTCGCGTCCTTGATAATGTCGCGGTAGGTGTTGATCTGTTCTTCCGGAGTCATGACTTCGGACTTGGAGATCTGTTCCAAACGAGCCTTGGTCTTGAAGTAAGCCGGGTCGGCGAACAACGTAGACGGGTCGAACTTTTCGATCTTGGTGTTCAGCGTTTCGTTGTTCTCATCCAACATCTTGAGGGTTTCGAACAACTTAGCAGTCCACTGGTTGTCGATACCATAGTGAGCAGAGGCCTTGATACCCGTTGCGCACTGCGGCACGGCAAGTTCCTTAGCGCCGTTAGAACGGTTGTTCAATTCTTCACGGTAGGCTTCGAGGTCTTCGTGGGCCATTTCGATAGCGTCTTCCTTGACGGCACCTTCGTATTCCACGTATTCCTTCACGATAGCCGCGGAGTCCGGCAGCGGAGAGTTAGCGAACGCGTCAGCCACTTCGACGAACACGGCGCAGCCCTGGTAGTACATTTCGATGTAGCCTTCTTCAGCCTCGATCACGTCTTGGTTGTAGAAGCCCTGGTCACGAGCAAGGTCGATGTTCTTCTGGAAGATCGGACGTGCCTGTTCGTAGTAGCTCGGCAGCTGCTGCACGACGGTAATACGTTCGGCGAAGCGTTCTTCGTCCTTCTTGCCGTTGAGTTCCTGTTCGCGGATCTTGGCGGCCATCGTCACGAAGAGCATACCCATCTTGTTGGTGGCCTTGAAGGTCCAGCGTTCAGATGCGTAGGTTGCAGACTTGGAGTACTGGCTCATTGCCTTCTGGAGGATGTCGACCAACTGCTTGATTGTCTTGGCCTTTTCCTTTTCCTTACCCTTCAGGACAATGGGTTCCATCTTGTGGTATTCATGTTCACCGAGGTAGAAGGCGGCTTCAGCCGGGACACCCGGGTCGGCGTTCTTGATCTGCAGACCGTACTTGTCGTAAGCTTCGAGAGTCTTGCGGTAGTCTTCGACAGCCTTTTCTTCTTCCTTAAGTTCCATGTAGGCACGGGCAGCACCGATGTAGGCAGCAATCAGCTTTTCCTTGTCGTCGTTGCCGTAGTTCTTGATGAAGAAGTGGTATTCCTGAGCAGCGAGATCCCACTTCTTGGCGTTGCCGTAAGCGACCGGGATGCTGAACGCGGCATCGAGAGCGTAGGTGCTCTTCGGATAGTCGCGGACGAGGTCCTTGGAGCAGCGGATGGCTTCGTCAGTCATCTTGGCTTCATCGTAGCTCAAGCAGGCGCTATAGAGGAAGGCCGGAGTCTTTTCGTGCTTCGGATAACGCTTGTAGGCGAGTTCGAAGGTCACAGCGGCGTTCTTCTTATCCGGAATGGAATCGTAAGTCTGGGCAGCGAAGCCGATAGCCTGGAAGGCCATGGAATCCTGCGGGAAGTTGTTCGTAATGAAGAGGAACGTGGTCGCAGCCTGCTGCGGCTTGCCGCCCTTCTTGTAGTTGCTAGCGGCACGCAAGATACCCTTGATGGTCAAGGAGGAAGAAGCGTACTGCTTGGGCAAAATCATGAACGTTTCGGCAGCCTTGTCATGCTGCTTGGCGTTTTCGTAAGCAACACCGGCTTCGAACACGGCCTTGTCGGCGAAGGAGACGAGCGGGTAGCGCTTGACGAGGGCCAAGTAAGCCACGGCACCTTCTTCGTAACGCTGGGCCTTCACAGCCTTTTCAGCCATCTGGAAGAGCACGGCAGCGATAGCCTTTTCGATTTCCTTGGCCATGGAGTCGTTCTTCGTGGCCTTCACATCGTGGTACTGCTTGTAGAGCCATTCGAATTCGGTCAAAGCTTCGTCGAGCTGATCGGATTCGAGGAGGGACTGGGCAAGCATACGGCTGATGAGCAAAATGTACTGGTGGTTCGGATACTTCTTGCGAAGTTCGCGAAGCACGGTCACAGCGGTCTTGTACTGCTTGGCATCGTAATGGACGATGGCAGCGTTGTAAGCAAGTTCGGCAGCTTCCTTGTTGTTGCCGTACTTGGCCATGTACTTGTCAACCTGGGCGAAGTAGGCCTTGGTTTCGGGGAGGGTGTAAGCCTTCTTGGCATCGTCCCCAGCCTTCTTCTTCTTGGCGTCTTCACGAGCCTGGTCCATCATGAGCACGGCGTTATAGGCAGCTTCTTCCTTCTTCAGGAGAGATTCGGAGCCCATCGGACGACGGCCATAACGGGTGGTATCGGTATCGACGATCCAGTTGAACATCTTGGCAGCGTTAGCATGCTGACCCATTTCCTGGTAGACGAGGGCCAAGTTGATGTGCACCTTGTATTCATCCCAGGTCGGTTCCTTGGCATAACGCTTCAGGAATGCTTCGTAAGCCTTGATAGCTTCGGCATACTGCTTCTTACCGGCTTCCAGGTCACCTTCCTTGGTGAGCTTGGCAGCGCGAGCATGGTGATACTGCGGAATGTCGAGCATAGCGCCGCGAATAGCCGTTTCAGCGTTCTTCACGGATTCAGGATACTTCTGGTTCCTCTTGTACCAAGAGGAGTTGCGGTCGTAACGCTTCACAACAACATAACGGTGCTGCTGGGCTTCTTCGAACTTCTGCTGGATGATGAGGATTTCGATCATCGCGATATCGGCGAGCGGAGCGTCGATGTAGTCCGGGTTGATGCTCATCAAGCGCTTGAAGGACTGGACGGCTTCTTCGTTACGGTCGTGGTCCTTGTTCTTCATACCAATACGGTAGTACACGGAATCCTTGAACGGGACCTTCTTATCCTTCAAGAAGGCTTCGGCTTCCTGGACACCACCACCTTCCAAGTCAGAGAAGGAGGCCGCCATGAAGTCCATAGCTTCTGCGCGCAAGTCGTTCGGGTATTTGCCCTTGTCGGCACCGATGATATAGTCGTAGTACTTGATAGCAGCGGTTTCGTATTCAGCAATGTTGTAGTAAGATTCAGCCAAGTGGTACATGGCGAGGGCGGCTTCCTTACCCGTGAGGTTTTCGAAGCCCGTCACCTTCTTGTACGCCTTGATAGCGTCGCGGAACTTACGGTTCATGAAGTGGTATTCCGCAATACGGAGCCAAGCCTTCGGCACGAGACCGTTATCCGGGAAGCCTTCGACCAAGCGCATACGGAGCTTGTATGCCTTGTCGTCTTCACCACTGGCTTCCTGCACAGCTGCAGCCTGGTAAAGCACCACCGGAGTCTTGTCTTCCTTCGGGTACTTGTCGATATATTCGAGGAAGTAGCCGAGGGACTTCTGGTGGTCAGCCTTGGGGAACTTGTCGATGTCAGCGCACTTGGCCGGCTTGTTATCGCGGTCAGCGCACCAGGCGACATCTTCTTCGTACTGTTCCTGTTTGTCGAGGAAGAGCTTTTCTTCCAACTGGAACTGGTAGTGGCCCAGCTGCTGGAGAGCGGACGCGCAGCGCTTGTTCTGCTTGCCCTTACAGTTGTTAACCTGCTTTTCCCACTGGGTAATGGCATCTTGCATGCCCTTTTCGTCAAGGCCGCCAGAACGACAAGCCTGGGCAGCCTGGTTCTTTGCCACCTTATAGGAATTAGCGCATTCCTTATACTTGGCAGAACCCTTTTCCATGGACTTGCACTTGGCAAGCAAATTCTTGGCTTCTTTTGTTTTATCCTTACAAGGATCTGAGGCAGCAAAGGAAGTCCCGACAAAAGAACATACGATCGCAGCCACAAGGAAGATTTTTTTCATCGTTCTCTATCCACCTATATAATCATAAAAAAGGGGAGTCCCCGGATTACTCCAGGTCCTCCAGTTCTTCGAGTTCCTGTGCCGCTTCGGTAGAGGCCGCACCCTGGCTCATCTTGGTCTTCACAGTAGCCAAGGTAAAGCCTGCGTCTTCAAGAATACGCTTGCGGTTAGATTCAAAGCGGTCGCTCTGGATGGATTTCTGCGTGAACGCTGCATAGTCTTCGATAGACTGGTTGGCCTTGTCGAAGGACGGGCGCAGGGCTTCGCGCTTGCTTTCCACACGGGGCGTAGGAAGCTGACGAGCGAGGTCGAGGGCCTGAACCTGAACGGAGTCAAATTCATCCTGCATCGCGTCGTATGCCTGACGGGCGCTATCGCGGGCTGCGACAGTCACGACCGGCTGTTCAGTGCGCTTTTCGGCCTGTTCAAGGGCCTTGGCGGCACCGTTGTAGTCCTTCTTCATGAAGTGGCAGTAACCGATCACCAAGTAGGCTTCAGAAACCAGGAAGGATTCCGGAAGGTTCTTGATAATCCACTGAGCCGGCTTCATGGCTTCATCGGGCTTGTTCACCTTGAGGAAGGACCACGCAATACCGAGCATAGCTTCGTCATACACCGGGGAACCGGCTTCGACCTGGCCGTACATCTGGGCGGCAGCGGCAATATCCGGCTTTTCGCCAGAGAAGTAGATGTGGCCGAGCTTCACGCGGGCGGCGTCCTGCAAGTCGCGTTCGGACTGGTTGGAAACCGGCTGTTCCGTAATGTCGCGGAAGCAGTTTTCGGCTTCGTCAAACTTGCCCATACGGCTGTAGGCGATACCCATGGTATAACGGGCGTAGAAGTAGTTGGCGTTACCCGGAAGGATGGCAGCGAGCAGGTCGACAGATTCCTGGTAGAGGCCCTGTTCGAACTTGATCTGGCCGGCAACGTAGTCAGCGTCTGCCTTCACGTCGCTTTCACCGAACTTCTGAGCAATATTCTGGTACTTGGCCATAGCTTCCGTGTACTTGCCTTCCTTATAGTCGATGTTCATCAACTGGAAGTGGTACTTGGCGCGCTGGTCACTCTGCGGATAGCGCTTGATAGCGTCTTCGTACACGGCCTTAGCAGCCTTGTGCATACGGAGGTTTTCGAAAGACTTTGCCTTGTAGAAAGCAGCCTGGTCGACCAAGTGGAATGCGGGGTACTTCGTCTGGACCTTACCGAAGGCATAGGCAGCTTCGAGGAACTGACGGTTCAAGTACAGACGCATAGCGGCACGGTAGTCGTTTTCAGGTTCGATCTTCAAGCGACGATAGCGTTCTTCGCCGATCTTTTCTTCACGAGTGTCACCGAAGCGGGAGGTGAGCTTCACGGCCCAGATAAAGCCGCGGTTCTTCTTTTCCCAGAGGTCGTCGTGAGACATTTCGAGATCGAGGGCGAGGTAACGGAAGATGCTGACATCCTTCACGTTGACGGTAGCACCGACCACCGGATAGCATTCCTTGGTGAAGCGGGCACGCACGCCAAGGTGCGGAGAGAGGTAGTAGGTCAGGGTGAAGCTCTGTTCGAGGTTCATGCCGTCACCACCTTCGGAGGATTCATGCATCACGTCAATGATGGAAAGTTCAACCTTGGCTTCCAAAGCGCGGTTGAGGCCGCGGTAGAAGAAGCTGATGTTCAGGTTGGACGGAATCTTGTAAGCTTCGTCTTCGGTGAAGAGGACGAACTTCATGCCGTCTTCTTCGGCAGAGGTGCTCACAGCCGGCTGCAGAGCGTTCTGCAAAGCAACACCGACCAAGAGGTAACCGTACTTGGAAGAGGCAAGCGGATTCCAGCTCACACCCACGTCAGCACCGAGAGTCAACTGCTTGACTTCGTCGAACTGGTTGATGTAGAGCACGGAGATGTCGACGCCCAATGCGAGGAACTGCATTAAGTTGTACGCATAGCCAAACATGAACGCGTATTCGCCGTAAGACGGACCGTCATCGATGGAAGCGCCGTTCTCGAAGAACGAGAAACCGAGCGTATGCTTGTAGTCCATCGGGAAGGTCAAGCTCACGTATTCCTGGCTGGCTTCGCCACTGATAGAGCTGAAGAACGCAGCGCTAAATTCAAGCTGTTCCGTTTCGGAAATGCCTGCCGGGTTAACGTACATAGAAGTGTTGCCACCGAATTCAGCGAACCAGTCGTTCTGCTGGTACTTATGCGGAGAATAGGTAGCCTCAGCGAACAAAGAAGTGCTGGCTAAAGCGAGTCCAAAGACTGCTGCTTTCTTGATGAAACTAGTATGCATCATCACCTACTCCTTTACTTGATATCCGTGCGGATGAACTCAATACGACGGTTCTGCGCACGCCCTTCGGGGGTTTTGTTGGAAGCGACCGGCTGGGTATCACCCTTACCGCTCGTAACAATACGGCTTTCGTTAATGCCCTTTTCGACAAGGAAGTTCTTCACAGAGGCTGCGCGGTCAGCGGAGAGCGTCATGTTCTTGTCCTTGTCACCGACATTGTCCGTGTGGCCGACAATTTCAAATGTTGCTTCGGTGAAGGTTTCCATAATGTCCACCACCTTCATCAAGGAGATGTAGGAGTCCGGAGTAATGGTTGCCTTACCAGATTCAAAGTTCACGCCTTCGAGAACGAACACCTTCTTCGGCGGCTGCGGGACTTCGTCCGGGCAACCATCGTCGTCCTTGAATTCGTTGAGAGTTTCCGGCTGTTCCGGGCAGAGGTCAACACCCTTACAGATGTGAGCGAAGTTAGCAAACATGGCCTTGGCTTCAACCCACGGATCGCAAAGACCGTCACGGTCGTTGTCGGCATCCGGGCAGCCATCGTCATCCTGGTAACCGTCGAAGTCTTCGGCTTCTTCGGGGCAGTTGTCGACGCCCGTGCAAACGCTAGCATACTTGTCGGAAACACCTTCTTCGGAAACCCACGGATCGCAGAGGCCGTCGGCATCGGTATCCGGATTACGGGTTTCTTCGACGACTTCCTCTTCCTTCACGACTTCCGTAGCAGTAAGGCCGATGTCCAGCTTGCCCTTACCGCGCTTCAGCATCGGCGAGGTGGACTGGCAGTAGAAGTTCGGCTTGGAAAGGGAGTGGTTGATGAACTTCGGATCCAGGGAAACGTTCGTGCGGTTCACCTTGATGAACTGGTTGAACGGATAGTAGTTCTTGTAGATGTTGTTGTACTCCACCTTCGTCTGGCCGGCGGCCGGGTCGGCGAACACACCGTAGTAGTGGTTCTCCATGAAGATGTTGTTACGGGCGACCAGGTTGGTCGGTCCCTTCAACGCAAGGCCAGAGTAGCCGTTGCGGAGCACGACGTTGTGTTCAACATACGCATCGAGGGACTTGGCGCCCCAAGCGAGAATGCCGGACCAGCGGTTGCCGTACACCACGTTGTTGCGAAGCCAGGGAAGCGAGATGAACGCGCCGATACCCGTGCAGTGGTTGTCGATCACGTAACAGTGGTGAATGTAGGGGGCGGCGTTTTCGCAAAGAATACCTTCGAGACCGTTCCTCACCGTGAAGTGCGACATTTCGGCGCCCGAAGTACCCATGACGGTCGGACCTCTGCGGCCACCATCGATGATGGTCGTAAGGGGATCCTCGCCCTTAAGTACAACACCCATGATCAGGGTGATGTTTTCGTTGTAAGTTCCGCGTTTGACAAGGATGGTATCCCCAGCATCCGCATTACCGAGTGCGTCCGCAATCTTATCATAATCACCAGGCACGTTGATATTCTTTGCCATGGCGGTTCCGGTAAGAAGCATTGCCCCGGCCGTAATTAAGACCAGTTTCTTTAGGGTCATACTGCTACGTTTCTCCAATCATAGAACACATAAAAATCGTTAAACTTATAGTTTTGCCAAATTGACAAACCTAAACCCAAGTGGGAATATACCTTCATAAACGTCTTTAGTCAAACGATTTTCGTGAAAAATTGCCTTTTTCACGGCGAAAATCAGACTGAAAGCATATTTCCGGGAAGATTTTATCAATTCTCCGGGGGAAGGTTGGACTTCTCCTCCTCCTTCTTCGCGCCCTGGATGGACACACGAATTTCTTGGCAGGTTTTTTTGATATCCTGCAGAACTTTACGAGCACGTGTTCCGGCAGACTTGTTGCCGCGTTCGAACTTTTCGTACTCACGCTTGAAGTTTTCAACTTCGGTATCGAGGTCGTTAACCAAACTCATAAGAAAAAAAAAAAAAAAAAGTGCTTTTTGGAAAATAAATAAAGTTTTTGGCAAAAATCGGCTATTTTGTAAAAACTCTTTTTACAAACACGGATTATTACAATTTTTTTCGTTTATCAACAGCTTATTAACAGTTTTTTAGAGACCAAAGGAGGTCCAGGGCGCGCTTACCCGCCTCCCCGACATGGTCCGAAAAGTCGTTCACGAACATCCGAATGTGATCTTCGACAACTTTTTGATCGGCAATTTGCGCTTTTTCGCAAATAAAAGGAGTCAAAATTTGACTACGGGAACGTGCCAAAAAAAGGCTTTCCCGAATCTCTTTTTCGATCGAGGCGACGAGTTCTAGCGAAAAAGAACGACGAGCCACGGCAATTCCCAGGGGAATGGGCGAACCCGTCTGCGATTCCCAGAACGCACCCATGTCTTCCAACATGTGAAGTCCATCACACTTCCAGGTGAAGCGGTGCTCGTGAATCGTGACGCCCTGGCGGTACTTTCCGGACAGGAGGCCTTGATAGACCTCGTTGAAAAGCGCATAGCACACCTTCGGTTCACCACCGTATTTTTTCGCATACCAGAACTTGAAGAGCATCGCGGCCGTCGTATTCGCGCCGGGAAGTACTGTCGGTTCTTCCGGGTCGAAATCACCCGCCGAAGAGAGCAGCAGCGGGCCGCAGCCATAACCGATAGCGCCACCGCAACCGAGGCACACGTAGTCCCGTTCCACCTGCGGGTACACCTGGGCGCTCACTTTGGCCACGTCGAGCTCGCCACGCGAAACCATCTCGTTCAGCGTCTGCACGTCGGCAAAATGGACGTCCCATTCAAACGGGGAGCCTTCAAGGCCGTGGACGAGCGCCTCGTAGATGTAGGTGTCGTTGGGACAGGTGGAAATACCGAGGGAAAGACGCATACTGATGTGGAATGAGAAATGTGAAATGTGGGGTGCGAGGTTAGCGGCTCAAAGTTCGTCGAGCACGAATTCCTTGAGTGCGGCAAGGGATTCCTCCACCTTCCAGGTAGACGGATCGCGGTCGGTGGCGAGGTTGCTTATGGCGCGGAACTGGTAAGCCGTGACGCCGAAGCGCTTGCACACCGCAAAACAGGCGGCCCCTTCCATCGTCTCGACATCGGCATTGAACAGGCTGCTGCGGCGCTGCGCCAGGTAAGCCGTACCCGTACAGCAATTGACCGTCACGCCCGTAACCGAACGGATGCAGGCCAGCTGCAACGGGAGCGTCCTCGCGGATTCGCCCTTGTAAATGCGGTTTTCGCCAGAGACATCCCCCCACGGGAGGAAATGCCCGTCGCGGTCCTGGGCACCCATATCGCCGACGATTTCGGTATCCACACGCACGACCTCCCCTATGTCGAGGTCCTTGCCGGGATAGGCCCCGCAGATGCCGACCAAGACGACCCGGTCGTATTTTTTTTGCGAAAGCTGGTAAGATAGGTTCACCGAAAATTCAAGGATTCCCACGCCGCAAATACAAACGTCAAAGCCCTTCCCGAGAGGAAGCGGCGACGACGAAGCCACTACCGCCGACGTTTGCGGATAAATTAAATTGAATTCCCGTTTAGAGGCAAAGACGACAAGGGTATTATTCAATCTTTTCCACCTGCGAAGCGAGTTCCTGTTCCAGTTCTTCAATCCGTTCGAGACGTAGATTCCACGGGCGTTCCACCTCGCAGCGGGCAACCGCCACGGCCGTCGCCTTCACGAGGGATTCCTCAAAATCAAGTCCCTTGCCATCGGCATAGAGCCAACCGGCAAAGAAGGAGTCTCCGGCACCGATATCGTTTTTCAATTCGATGGCGGGAGGCTGCAACAGCAAACCCTGGAACTTCTTTTCCACCAGCCTGAAGGCGCGTACCGGAGCGTCTTCGTTCGTGATAACCAAGTTCTTGATGGGGAGTCGTTCCAAGACGGCCGTAGCCGTCATCTTCCAAAACTGCGGGCTGGAAGTCACCTGCGGAATACCCAAGCGCGTAAGGAGCTTGCAGTATTCCTGCATGTTGATTTTCAAGAGTTCCACGCCCTTTTCAAGCCATTCGTCAATCCCTTCGATGGCGTCGACAAACACGCGTTTCCCGGCAAAGTCAAGCGCATTGATACGCCCAACATCAAAGCCCTGGGGAAACGAACCGCAAAGAGCCACGCACTGCGTCGAAGTCCAGTATTCGTTCAACGTCTGGAGGAAATCGTCGTTCTCGTTTTCCGTCAATACCGGGGACGGTTCGATAAGTTCGGTGGTGTCCCCTTCGCTCACGACCGTCGTGCAGATGCGGGTCGGTTCCTTGATCCATACCGGAGCCTGGCTGATGCCGCAAGCAGAAATCTCGTCAAAAATCTTGGAACCGTGATCGGAACCGAGGAAATGCATGAGAAGGGGATTGCCGCCAAGGAGCTGCAGCACGCGGCCGCAGTTGATGCCCTTGCCCGAGGCGTACTCCTCTACCTTTTCGATACGGTGCACCTCGCCCGGAACGAACTTGTCCACGTAGAACAGTCGCTGCCAAGCGGGATTAAGGCCGAGGATTAACGTTTCCTGAGGCATAGGACCTCCTAGAAGTTCACCTTGTAGAACTTGCGCTTGCCCACCTGGATAACCAACTGGTCACCGCCCTTGATTTCAATCTGGGACTGCGGATCGGCAAGCTTTTCGCCAGCAATCTTCACGCCGCCGTTCTGGACCATGCGGCGGGCTTCGCCCTTGGAGGCAAACGCCTTGACTTCCACGAGCAGGTCCAGGGCACCGTAGGTGCCGGCCGCCACGCTGCATTCGGCAGCATCGCTCGGGATGGCGTTACCGCTGTGGATCTCGCGTTCCTTGGCAGCGGCGGCCTCGGCGGCTTCCGCGCCGTAGTACTGCGTCACGATATCGATGGCGAGGCGGTGCTTGGCATCGTTCGGGTTCATCTTGCCCGCGGCGATGTCGGCCATCATCTGCTTGATTTCTTCAAGCGGGATGTTGGTCAGCAGCTCGAACCAGTTCTCGACGATGCTGTCAGCGAGGCTGTAAATCTTGTGGTACATCACGTCGGCAGGTTCGTTCAGGCCCACGTAGTTGCCGATGGACTTGGACATCTTGACCTTGCCGTCGGTACCGAGGAGGATAGGCATGAAGAGACCGATCTGCGGTTCCATGCCTTCAAAAATCTGGAGGTCGCGGCCACGAAGCACGTTGAACTTCTGGTCGGTGCCGCCGAGTTCCACGTCGCTCTGGATGGCGACGGAATCGTAGCCCTGCATCATCGGGTACATGAACTCGTGCAGGCTAATCGGCGTGTTCGCCGTATAGCGGTTGTGGAAGTCCTCGCGTTCGAGCATCTGGGCCACGGTAAACTGGCCCATGAGTTCGGTCACCTTGCTGAACGGGAGCTTAGAGAACCATTCGCCGTTGTAGTGGATTTCCACCTGGTCGCGGCGGACGACCTTGAAGAACTGTTCCTGGTATTCCTTCGCGTTTTCGAGCACCTGTTCGTGCGTGAGGCGCGGACGGGCCTTGTTGCGGCCACTCGGGTCACCAATCTGGGCGGTGTAGTCACCCACGATGAGCACGACGGTATGGCCCAGGTCCTGGAACTGACGGAGCTTGCGCATCACGACCGTATGGCCAAAGTGCACATCCGGGGCAGTCGGGTCCACACCCATCTTGATACGGAGCGGAACTCCGGTATCGTAGGACTTCTGGAGTTTCTTTTCGAGTTCTTCCTGCGGCACGACATCGATAACGCCGCGCATCAAAATATCAAGCTGTTCCTTAACGGGACGAAATTGCATAATGGTTCCTTGTTTTTTCGGGGGTAAATATAGGAATTAACGCCACAAGACGTGGACGTATAAAAACAAGAGAACATATTTCTATCTTTTTCCACACGTTTTTAAGGGGAATGTCATGAAAAAGCTGCTTTTTCTTGTAATACTGACTGCATCGTTCGCTTTTGCCGAATCCGAACCCAAGGCACACGACGGATTCTTTTTGAGCATCGCGCTTGGAATGGGCTACCAATCCATTGACTTCGTTGTCGAGGACTGGCAGCGCGACACCGATAACGAGACAGGACTTGCGACCGATATCGATGTAAAAGTCGGTGGACGAATCTCCTACAACACCCTCATGCACCTGACGCTTGCCGGCACCACTAAAACAGGGACTGTTGACTATGGCGATGAATATGGCGACATCAAGCCCAACATGTCTCTTTTCGGTTTGGGCGTCACGCATTACTTTGTAGGTAATTTTTTCGCCACGGCATCATGCGGAATCAGCCAGTTCCATGCCAATAGCGATGTAGCGGTACTCTCCGCAACCGTCAAATCCAAGGGATCCGAAGACGTCAACACAGGATTCGGCTTTCAAATTGGCGGAGGAAAGGAATGGTGGGTAAGCGACAACTGGGGCATCGGCGCCTCGGCAGCCTTTCTTTACGGCTTTGCATCGAACCTCAATGACACCAAGGAAACGTCCCTGGGCATAACCATGAGGCTTTCTGCCACCTGGAACTAAAAAAGCTCCATTTTGCAAGGCTCCCGTCACACAAAAACAACAATTTTTTGGAAAATCCGCCTTTTTTGTATATATTATACCTAATTGGAGCCTTAAGGAGCATCATATGTTCTACAAGCACTGGAAAAAAATTGCCCTCGCCGTGACCAGCTTTTTCTGGGTCAGCTGCGACAACGATCCATCATCTGCCTCCGAGGAACCGGCGTCCAGTTCTTCCATCGAAGAAATAAAGTCTAGCGCCGCTACGGGGTCCCCGGCATCGAGTTCCGCAACGGAATCCGCAAAGTCCAGCGCCACTGCAGACGCCCCGACTTCCAGTTCCGCTACCGAAGGAGCCGCCTCCAGCGCGGCCCAAGACGAGCCGAACGTCAAGAGCTCGACTTCCCACGAAAAGAGTTCTAGCAGCAACCTCATCGCCCCCAAGTACGGCGTACCCGTCGATAGCGTCGTCGTCACGCCCAAATATGGCGTCCAGTTCTACGTGAGCTCCAGCAGCGAAATCGCTGCCAAGTACGGCGTGCCGATGAGTTCCAGCATGATTGCCGCCAAGTATGGCGTGCCGATGCCCACCTGCGAAAAAGTGGGTTCTACCCTCACCTGTTCCGATGGCGTCACCTGCACCGAGGTGGTTACCGAAAAGACGCAGACGCCTGAATGCAGTGGCGACCAGATTTGCGCCAAGTACGGAGTCGTAGTCGTCAAGGATACGACCTACAAGTGCGATGACGGAAACGTTTACAACGAAGCCGAATTCCGCTCCAAATATGAAATCCTGGACGGAGCCGTCGACCTGTACGGATGCCCGAGCGACATCTGCGGAGACCCCGACCAGCCCAAGCCCCTGTACGGCATCTAATGCGGCTCGGACTCAAGAAAAAACTCGCCCTCGAAGCGTACCGCCTTTATCGTCATAACGAAATCAAGGCGCATCCGCTGACCTATTTCTTTTGGGAATGCACGTTGCGCTGCAACTTGCACTGTCAACATTGCGGCAGCGACTGCGTTGCCGACGCCATTCCGGATATGCCCCGCGAAGACTTTTTGCGGGTCCTGGACGGCCTTGCCCCGCATATCGACCCCAAGAACTTTGCCGTAGTGATTACCGGCGGAGAACCGCTGATGCGCGCCGACCTCGAGCAATGCGCACAGGAAATCAAGAACCGCGGCTACGCCTGGGGCATGGTGACAAACGGGCTCGGGCTCACCCCCGAACGATTCACCAAGCTGATGAACGCTGGGTTACGCTCGCTTACCATCAGCCTGGACGGGCTCGAAGAGAACCACAACCTTTTCCGCGGCAACCCGCACAGCTTTGAACGCGCCGTACGCGCCATCCATATGGCGGCAAGCGTCGACGACCTCACCTTCGACGTGATGACGTGCGTGAACAAAAAGAACTTGAGCGAACTCCCCCGCCTCCACAACCTGCTCGTGAATCTCGGAGTGAAGCGCTGGAGGGTTTCGAACGTGTTCCCGAAGGGGCGCGCCAAGGACAACCCGCTATTCATGCTCACGAACGAAGAGTTCCGCCAGACGTTCGAATTCATCCGTGAAGCAAAGAAGCAGGGCCAGATCAACGTAAACTACGACTGCGAAGGATTCCTCGGGAGTTACGAGAAGGTTGTCCGCGACAACCCGTTCTTCTGCTGGGCCGGCGTGAACATCGCTTCGGTCCTTTGCGACGGGAGCATTTCTGCTTGCCCGAGCCTGCGTGGCGACTACATCCAAGGTAACATCTACAAGGATGACCTGTGGGACGTATGGCAGAACCGCTACCAGGTGATGCGCGACCGCAGCTGGGCTAGAATCGGAGAATGCAGGGACTGTAAGTACTGGCGCTACTGCGAAGGTTCGAGCCTCCACCTCCGCGACGAGAAGACAAAGGAACTCGCCCATTGCCACATAAAGCGGCTTGAAGCGGCCGGCGTCTAGACAATTGCACTTTTTCGCGTCTTTTATCACGCAAAAACGTCAAAAAAAAGGAAATTAGCCCCTTTTTATATATATTTAAACTCTATAAAGACGAAAAGACTCCAAAACGCTTTGTGGAGGCATTATGTTATACAAACATTGGAAAAAGATTGCGCTAGCACTGTCCGGCTTCTTTTGGGCAAGCTGTGATACCGATTCCGCTTCGGCAAATAATGTCGATGAACCCGCCCCGAATTCCTCTGCTGCACCGAGTTCATCTGCCGCTCCGTCATCTTCCGCCACTGCCGGAAACTCTTCCCAGGTAGCGGAATCCAGCAGCAGTTTCGGACAAGAGGAAGTCCCGCTATACGGTATCGAATACAATAATTTCGTTTCTTCGAGCAGCATGAACGAAGTCATGCCTGCTTACGGCGTTTCGAATCAAGTGGTCTGTGTTGAAGACAAAGCCGGAAGAAAATACGAAAACGGTTTCACAAACACCGTTCTCAAGTGCGAAAACGGCGTGACATGCCAAGAAAAGATGACTATAACATCGGAGCGCGAATATGAATGCTTCGAAGGCATCTGCCCCGATTACGGCGTGGTGACTATTTCAGAAAAGACATACACCTGCGACGACGGCAATACATACAACGAAGCCCAGTTCCAGATGCTCTATAAAGAGATTACCGAGGAAGACCCCTCTGATACCACGTTCACGGAAGTTTCCGTCTTATACGGCACGCCAGAGTCCTTCAAGAATATGGAAGATCAAAGAAATTAGGACTGCGAGGATAGATTATGTTCTACAAGCACTGGAAAAAGATTGCACTCACATTGACCGCCCTGTTCTGGGCCGCCTGTGAAGACTCCACCTCTGCAGAGGAGTGCCTCTATGGGCCTCCGTCATATTATGGTCTCCCTGAAAGCAGCGACGCGAACGGAGATGAATCCAGTTCGAGCGAAGCGACCGGTAACGAAACGAGTTCCAGCTCTTCCGAGGCGGCCAAGTCAGGAAGCTCCAGCAGCATGGGCAAGCTCAGCTCCAGCGACAAGGACTGGTCCAGTTCCAGTTTCTCTGCCGTCTATGCCCCTCCGACAGTTTTCTGCTACAACGACACCGCCGTAAACGATTCGGGCAAGGTGTTCGACATCTTTGCCTGCGAAAACGGGCAAAAATACCTGCGCAATCCGTTCCAGAATTATCCTGATACGCCCAAGGATTTGCCCAAGGGCGTGAACGAGAATGCCCTCTCCCCCCAGATGACGAAAAACTGTACCGCGGGTCCGGATATCTGCATTGACAGCTATACTATAGACAAGAACGGGAACGAGGTTCCTACCGGTGGATGCTTCCCTACCGTCGAATGCCCGGATAAGGCCAAGGACGCAGTAACTTGCACGCCCACGGATTCCAGTGTCACGTATTTCGGAGAAGATTACAGTGCAGACATTAAAAAGATGTGGAAAGAGGAAGCGGCCAAGCACGATGCCGTAGACAAGATCGACTCCATCAAGTCGACTTTGGCGGAAACGCCCATGTGTCTTGAACACCTGCGTATGGAACTCGACCAATTCGTGGCGCTTTACGGTGCTCCGACCATCATTAGAAATGCGGTAGAAAAATGCACTGACGGCTCCATTAGGCCGAGCGAAGAATACGCCAAGTTCCTCAAGATGAAGGAAGAGTGGGAAGCGAACAAGCCTGCCCTGGAAGAGGAACTCAAGAAGGTCTACGAAGACAAGATGAAGGAAATCGAAGCACGGATCAACAAGTGCCTGAATGATGATTTATAATTGATGATTGATAATGGATGATGTAAATTATGTTCTATAAACATTGGAAAAAAATCCTATTAAGCCTGTGCGCCATGCTCTGGAGCGGTTGCAGTGACGATTCGTCCAGTGACAACCCTTCAACAGGTAACAAGCTTATTGCCTGCGACCTAGAACAGATGTGCCCTGAATATGGCATTTTATACGATTGCGAAAACGAAGAAGACAAGATTGCCGGGAACTATGAGAATTGTACCATGTCGTATCCATCGTGTTCAAACGTCTACTATTGTGAAGACAGGGTTAACTGCTGGGAATATGAACGCGACGGCGAGAAGTCTTATGATTGTCACGACCGGCAGGAAAACAGTTTTGAACTCACCGAAGACGAATTTAAATCAAAATACTACGTTGAACGTGAACGCATCCATTAAATAGAAAAGACTATATGCAACTATCTCTTAAGAAAAAACTCGCTCTCGAAGCTTATCGCCTTTACCGCCACAACGAAATCAAGGCGCATCCGCTCACGTACTTTTTCTGGGAATGCACGCTCCGCTGCAACCTGCACTGCCTGCATTGCGGTAGTGACTGCGTCAAGGACGCCATCCCGGACATGCCCCGCGAAGACTTCATGAACGTGCTGGACAAGTTGGCCCCGCACATCGACCCGAAACACTTCATCGTGGTGATTACCGGCGGCGAACCGCTGATGCGCCCCGACCTCGAAGAATGCGGCCAGGAAATCAAGAAGCGCGGCTACCCGTGGGGAATGGTCAGCAACGGCCTTGCCATGACGCCCGAGCGCTACACCAAGCTTTTGAACGCAGGGCTCCGCTCGCTTACGATTAGCCTTGACGGCCTGCAGGAAAGCCACAACCACTTCCGTGGCGACCCGCATAGCTTCGAACGTGCACTGCGAGCCATCGATATGGCAGCCCACACGCAGGGACTCACCTTCGACGTGATGACATGCGTGAACCGCCAGAACCTGAAGGAACTCCCGAAGATTCTCGACATGCTTTTAAAAATCGGCGTGAAGCGCTGGAGAATCGCCACCGTGTTCCCGAAGGGCCGCGCCAAGGACAATCCGCTGTTCCAGCTCACGAACCAGGAATTCCGCCAGGTGTTCGACTTCATCCGCGAAGTGAAGAAGATGAACGTCATCAACGTGAACTACGGCTGCGAAGGTTTCCTCGGGAGCTACGAGAAAGACGCCCGCAACTACCCGTTCTTCTGCCGTGCCGGCGTGAACGTTTCTTCCGTGCTTTGTGACGGCAGCATTTCGGCCTGCCCGAGCCTGCGCGGCGACTACATCCAGGGCAACATCTACAAGGATGACCTGTGGGATGTATGGCAGAACCGCTACCAGGTGATGCGTGACCGCAGCTGGGCAAAGATTGGCGACTGCAAGAAGTGCAAGTACTGGCGCTACTGCGAAGGCTCTAGCCTCCATTTACGTGACGAGAAGACAAAGGAACTGGCCTACTGCCACGTCCAGCGTCTCGAAGACGCCGGGGCCTAAGCCGCAAGCAAACAAAGAGCTCTATTTACCGAAGCCAGCGAGGTCTATGCCGAGCTGGTTTATTTTATAGGTCAAGATGCGAGGCGTCGTAGAGAGGCTGCGGGCCGCGGCAGCGATTTTCCCCTTGCTGCTCTTGAGGGCGTCGCAGATGATATCCTTCTCGTAGGCTTCGACCATGCGCTTGAGATTCCCGTTCACGGGAGTACCGCTCGTTTCGGCGGTCTGCAGCGTAGTCGGGAAGTGATGCGGGTAGATTACGTCTTCGTCGGTCACGAGCACGGCGCGTTCAATACCGTTTTCGAGTTCGCGAACGTTGCCCGGCCATGGGTAGCTCATAAGCATATTGATGGTCGTACGCGCGAGGCGGCGCACGTTCTTGCCGACGATGCGGCAATAATGCTCCACGAAGTGGTCTGCAAGCAGCACGATGTCTGTCTTGCGGTTGCGAAGCGGCGGTACGTAGATGGGGAAAATATAAAGCTGGTAATAGAGGTCTTCGCGGAACGTTCCCTCTTCAACCATCTGCTGTAAATTCTTGGTGGTGGCCGCAATCACGCGGACGTTCACCTTTTTCGCGATGCGGGCGCCAATGCGTTCCACTTCGCCTTGCTGCATCAGGCGCAAAAGCTTTACCTGAAGGTTCGGCGAAAGTTCGCCGACTTCGTCGAGGAACAGCGTACCGCCCTCGGCCTGTTCGACGCGGCCCGGCGTCTCGGCAAGGACGCCTACCAGGGCGCCACGTTCGCTACCGAAGAGTTCACGGTCCAGAACCGATTCCGGCATCGAAGCGCAATGAACGCGGACAAACGGGCCCATATTGCGGTCAGAGCGGTAATGGATCGCTTCTGCCACGAGTCCCTTGCCCGTACCGACTTCCCCAACGATGAGGGCAGGGAGCGGGCTTTTCGAGACCTGATCGATTTGCGCATACACGCGCTGCATTTCGCTCGAGCGGCCAATGATGTTATCGGGCTGGAAACGGTCCTTGAGTTCGAGCGTCAGGCGCTCGTTTTCGGCCTTGAGGATTTCGTTTTCTTCGCGGGCCTCGCGACGGAGCTTTACCGCGGCCGCAAGCATCTGCGCAATGATTTCCAGCAGGCGCAACTTGTTGGGGAGTTCTTCTTCTACCGGGTTCTGCACGTCGGCACTGAAGGCACCAATCACCTGATGCTCCATAATCACAGGAACGCAGAGGAACGCCTTGTCCTCCGTCTTACCGCGCCCCGTACGGTCCAGGAAGTCCGGGTCCTTGGCGACCGAGGGAATGATAATCGGCTTGCCGGTCTCGACGACGCGGCCCGTGATGCCTTCGCCCACCTTGTAGCGGCCCTTGCGCGCCTGGCGGCTGCTCAAGCCTTCTGCAATTTCAATCGAGATTTCACCCGTGTGGCGGTTGTAAAGAGTAAGGGTCGCATGTTCCACGCCCATCGTGGACTCCACCACTTCCAGAATCGGGTGCGCGACGCTCTCGAAATCGAGCGTTTGGTTCAAGATGGAACTGATCTTGTAGAGCAGTTCCAGTTCCTGGATTTTGGATTGAGTCGTGGGCATAGGGAAAAATTAAAAAGTTTTCCCTACGGGACAATGCGCCTTATCACCGGAATCTTGCGGACGCACCAAGTAAAAGCCATGATCATCGGAATCATGACAAACGGAGCGCCCAAGCGGTACACCAGCGAGTTCCTGTCGATTTCGGGAATCCTGGTTGCCGCGTCAAGCAAAATAAACTGCAAGAGGTAAATCTCGAAAGCGTAACGCCCAACAACCTTAACGAACTTGGC
>CACXKY010000016.1:0-6834 GCA_902768325.1 Fibrobacter succinogenes | reverse complement strand
ACCGCATAAACCACCGACGGAACATTCTCGTACCCCTTGAAAGTCAGATCGACATGGCCAGCATTCACCGACAAATAATAAGTCCCGCATATATGCAGCATCAGGCCAGACAGACCCACCACATAGATAATCACCTTGTGCCACCGTTTGAATTCATAATTGTGGAGCACCCACCCTAACAGCGGCCATATCAGGAATCCGCCCAGCGTCGAGACATTGAACATGATGTTCAAATCGGAATCAAACATCTTTTTCAAAAAAGGCAAAAAGATATTGAACACGAAGGTCGCTATGACTAGGTAAGAGAACACGAGCATCCTCTTGCTTTTCTCTACGGCCGCATAGAGCGGCATGCACATGTACATGATGAACAGCGCATAGAAGAACCAGTAGATACTGACAAAGCCGTTGCCCGTCAATCCCTGGTATACCGACTTGACGGTGATATCCGACCAGACCCGCTTGCCGGTGTACAGGTCAATCCCCATCGCGACCAGGCTCCAGACCAGGAAGGGCAGCATCGTCTTCATGAACCGCCTGGCAAAAAAACGCTTCATGGAATAGCGGTCAAAGAAATCCATAAGCGTAATGCCGCTCACCATGAAGAACAGGGGAACGGCAAAATAGAACACGCATTCAATAATGTTCGCAGAGAACCAGAAGTCCTCTTTCCCGGTATAGAACCAGAAGCAGTTGTTCGTGTGCAGCGTCAGCACCGCGAACGCGGAAACCACAATGACGAAGGTGATGTAATCCGTCGCCTTGCCATGCCTTGCGATTTCAGGAGCTTCTTTTTCCATTCGGCTTCTATCGCAGGGCTTCCTGCACCAGGGCGGAAGCGCGCTTGGCGTCGAAACGGCCCTTGACCTTCGGGGAGAGTTCCTTCATGATCTTGCCCATGTCCTTCGGACTAGCGGCACCGGTCGCGGCCTTGATTTCGGCAATGAGCGCCTTGACTTCGTCTTCGGTCATTTCGGCGGGCATGTACTTGCGGTAAAGCGCAATGCAAGCTTCCTCGGCGGGAATCTTGTCCATGAAGCCGCCCTTCTTGAGGATTTCGATAGCTTCCTGCTTCTGCTTCACGCTACGGGCGAGCACGTCGACGCACATTTCGTCGGTGATGCTGTCGGTAATCTGGGCCGGAGTGGCACCGGACTTCATGGCTTCGTTCTTGATGTCAGAATGGAGGGTGCGGAGGGTACCGAGGGTTTCGGTATCGTGCGCCTTCATGGCGGCCTTGACATCGTCGAGAATTCTTGTAAGGAGAGCACTGCTCATGATTTACCCCGGGCGGTTTCTGCCCCGCACCTGGCACTTAGGTTCAAGCTCTAAAAACACGCAACGAGCCACCGGTCCTAGACCGACGACTCATTACAAAAATCGATGCCTTTTAGCGACTAGTAGAGACGCTTGCGGTTCTGGTCAGCGATTTCCTTAAGACGCTTGCGGCGAGCAGCAGTTTCGATGCGCTTCTTTTCTTCAGAAGGCTTTTCGAAGCGCTGACGCTTCTTGACATCGGAAATGATGCCGTTCTTTTCGCAGGACTTAGTAAAACGCTTGAGAGCGCGTTCGAAAGGTTCGTTGGACTTAACAATTACGCCGATCACGATAATCCTTTGGTTAAATAATCTATTCGAGGAGCCCAAATATATTTAACTATAAGCGATTCGTCAAGGGCCCAGAAAAGGTCCAAAAGCCATTTTTTTCACTTTTTTTGGGTCTTTTTTTCTTTATAACTTGCGGAATATCAAAGACTTATATATATTTTACAATAGTAATACAATTTTGGCGTTTCACGATAACCTGGAGTTTTTTAATGAAAACGCTTTCGGTTTCTTCCTTGAGTGCCCTGGCACTCGCCAGCATCCTTATTACGGCGTGCGGAAATAGCGAAGAAGAAGTTGTTCCGCAGATGAACACAAACAAGCCGGCAAAGACTGAAGCCGCTCCTGCCCCTGCAGAAGAAGAGCCCCAGTTGGTCCCCATCCAGTCCCTTTCCGAACAGAAGGACGCTGCTCCGGCCGCCGAAGAGGCAAAACCGGCTCAGGCTGCCGTTCTGGCCCCCTCCAGCGACGTGAAGCCCCTGGATGACGGTCCCTATGTTATCCAGGTCAGCATCCAGCCTTCCAAGAAGGCCGCTGACGGCGTCGTGAAGAAACTCGCCGAACAGAATATCGAAGCCTACGTCGTCGAAGTGGAAAACCCGGGCGAACTCGAAGGTACCTACTACCGCGTCCGCGTCGGCTACTTCACTTCCATCAAGATGGCCCAGGACTATGGCCAGCAGGTGCTCGCCTCCCTGAACCTCGCCTGGTGGGTTGACAACAGCAGCAACGACCAGGTAGGCAACCCCTCTGGCGGTGACGACACCGACTACAGCAACTATTACGCTCCCGCCTCCGAATCGGCGGAAGAACCGGCCCCGGCCGCTGAACCGGAACCGGCACCCGCGCCGGCAGAAGAACCTGCCCCCGCACCCGAACCGGCTCCTGCTCCGGAACCGGCGCCCGCACCTGAGCCGGCCCCGCAACCTGCACCCGAGCCCGCTCCGGCACCTGAACCGGCCGCACAGCCGGCACCTGCCGCTCCGGCAGCCGACGTTACGGACGACTGGGAATAAGTTCTTTTCAATACACAAGGAATCTCTGCGCGAATACGCAGAGATTTTTTATTTTTGGAATTACTTTGTAGGAGGACAAAGTATGAAAGGCTTTTCACAGCTTCTTTTTTCGTTATTCAGTTTTCTTTTAATCTGTTCGTGCAGCGAATCATCGTCGACAAGTCCGGACGAAATTCCGAGCAAAGTATCGAACCTCGCCAAATTACAGCACGAACCATGCGACGAAGAATACAGGGGTTTCGTCATCGACGTTACCGATGGGAATGTTTCCTTTATATGCGACGGCAACAAATGGATAATGGAACCACAGAGTTCATCCGGCAACGACGTCGACTATTCCAGCAGCGAAGAAGATTTTTCGTCCAGCAGCGCAAAAGAATACAGTTCCAGTCGCAAAATTTCAAGTAGCGAAACGGCAACAAGTTCTGTCGCAAATTCCTCCAGCAACTTAAATTCTCACGAAAGTTCGTCGAGCAGCATTTTTGAAGTATCGTCTTCGGACCAGGAAACGTCCAGCTCGATTTCGGCATACATCATTTTCCCAGACACCACCAACAGTTCTTCTTCTTTTGAAAGCCACCTTATCGTATGGAAGAGCCATGACTACGGAAGCGAATTCAACGAAGAGACCGGAATCTTGACGGACCTTCGGGACAACAAAAAGTACAAGACCACCACCATCGATAGCCACACCTGGACAATCGACAACCTCGCCTTTACGGATTCCACCATCATGCCTTATCTCGAGAAGCGTGTCAGATGCAGCGAAGAGGAAGGATGCACGTACACCTGGGGCGCCGCAATGGATTCCGTCTATACCGGCTGCGGCATAGACAACGTGTGCATGGACCGTCCAAGACAAGGCATCTGTCCTTCCGGATGGCACATTCCCACAAGAAAAGACTGGTCGCAGCTTTTTTACGCCGTCCACCCGGATAAAGACTCAATATTTCACCAGCTATTAGCCAAGTACCATTTCTGGGGAGATTTGCCAGAAGACACCGAAAGAGCCGATTTATATTTCTGGACCTCCTACAGCACTTATGCACTCGAAGCAGACGTCATATTCTGTCGCAAAGCCCGCGACGATTACGACCTGTATAATGACGTTCCGAAATCACAATTTATGTCAGTCCGTTGCGTCAAGGATTAAAGAGGGAAATATGAAGAAACGATTTGCGTATACAACACTCCTCGGATTATTCCTAGCCGCCTGCTCCTCGGACGACAGCTCTTTCGGCACGACAACTCCCGTAGTCCTTTCTATCGAACAGGACCTAGACCTGTTCACCTGCAACGATTATACCTTGGGAACCGAGGTTTATGTCGAAGAAACGGATTCGTACTATACCTGCAAAACATCAATATTCAACAAAGCGGAATGGGAATTATCATCCAATCCAAAATCTTCTTCGGCAAAGACGAATTCTTCGGCTGGAGCAAACTCTTCGGCCAATACGAAGTATTCCTCCAGCAAAGATCGTAGTTCTTCGAGCTCTTCGCGTATATCCTCTAGCGATTCCTTTTCAGAGGAGCGCTCCAGTTCTTCGTACTCCATAGATAAAGAATCAAGTTCATCGAAGGCAGCTCCCGCCTCCTACGAGCGCGTCAATCCCAAGGATATCCGCTACGGACTCATGACCGACCCACGCGACGGACAAATCTACAAGACCGTCACCATCGGCACACAGACCTGGATGGCACAGAACTTGAACTACGCCGTTGAAAACAAAATTCAGGGAACGGATATCGTTCAAAAGGACAACTGGTGCGCAGGCGTCGCCCTTCCCGAAAGCAAATACGGAGATTGCGAAAAATACGGAAGGCTCTACACCTGGGCTGCCGCGAACGACTCCGCCGGGAACGTTCGATTCAGCAAAGGACCTTGCGACAGTTGGTACAAAGACTGCCCCACGCAGGGAATTTGCCCCGACGGTTGGCATATCCCTAGCACATTGGACTGGAGCATTCTGGTATACGTATCGACAGACAGTTCCGTCGATTCCTCTAGCTTCTCTTCTTCATTCCACTCCAACAAGTCTGCACCCGAGCACTTGCTAAGCAATCATGACTTATGGTATACCGTATCGGGCGGCATTTTCAACGTCTATGATGACTTCGGGTTCAACGTACAACCCACAGGATTATTTCGATACGGAATACCCGATTCCTCTACAGCTAGTTTCTGGTCAAATGCCAATGACGACGACATTATCATTTTCGAACGTAACAAAGTGCGGAGTTTCGATTCGTTCAATGTATGGAGACGGCTGCGACCCTTTGCGGCGTCCATCCGCTGCATCAAGGATACCATCGAAACCGATCCCGAGAACTTATCGACTACCGAATTAACGCCACCCGACTTTCCCGTTAGCCTTGGGCCAACCTATTCCGACCCACCGGCACCAGAACCCGCAAGTACATACCTCAACCCCGACATCGAATACGGAGAAATGGTTGACAACCGAGACAATCAGGTCTACAAGACAGTCGTCATCAACAACCAGACATGGATGGCCCAGAACCTGAACTACGAAATCGCCCCCGGGCTGCAAAGCTGGTGCGGAGGCGGTTCCGATTTGCGCGAAGGCGATTGCGACACCTACGGAAGGCTTTATACCTGGGCTGCCGCAAACGGGAGAACCGAAGCGGAATGCGGACACGGGCGATCTTGCAAAATAACGGAGCGGCAGGGAATCTGCCCCGACGGCTGGTACCTACCGACACTCGGACAATACGACACGCTCGCGCATTTCCTAAGCGATAGCGAAATAGTCCCGAACGGAACGATTCTCAAGGCAAATTCCGATCTCTGGGAAATGGACGGAAAAGGCATCGACAAGGTCGGTTTTTCCGCACTGCCTGCGGGGTACCGCGACTATCGATTTGAAGCGACGAACAGGATCACCTATTTTTGGACCTCCGGCCAGGAAAGTGAATTTTCCGGCAGGGCCATCTCATTGCGTGGGCAGCACGACGTGATGGATACGACTCAATGGGAGGATAAGGAATTGGGATTTTCAGTCCGTTGCATCAAGTACTAAAAATCTATATTTGGCAATATGCCTACAAAGAAGCCCAAAGTTTTCGTCGTCCATTTAGGATGCGCCAAGAACCAGGTCGACGCGGAAAACCTCGTCGGCGAAATGCTGCACGCGGGTTTTGCGACTTGCGATAGCGCCGCCAAGGCGGACTACATCCTGGTGAACACCTGCGGGTTCATCGAGGCCGCGAAGGAAGAATCCATCAACGCGATTCTCGCACAGGTGAAGGGCAAGAAGGCCAAGCAGAAGCTGATTGTCTCGGGCTGCCTTTCGGGCCGCTACGGCAAGGAACTCGAAAAGGAACTTCCCGAAGTCGACTACTGGGTAGGTACATACAAGCCGGGCGAACTTTTGAAGAAAATGGGCGTCGTTGCACCGCAGAGTTGCGATGCCGAGAACCTCCCGCGCATGAACCTCGGCGGCTTCAAGCACCACGCCTATTTGAAAATCGCAGAAGGCTGCAACCGCCGCTGCGCCTACTGCGCCATCCCGCTCATCCGCGGCAAGCAGGCATCCCGCTCCATCGAAGACATCGTCGCCGAAGCGAAGGAACTCGAGGCGCAGGGCGTCCAAGAAGTCACGCTGATCGCGCAGGACACGACATACTTCGGACGCGAAAAAGGCAAGAAGGGCGGCACGCTCGCCCAGCTTTTGAAAGCAATTCTCGACAATACGAACATCCCGTGGATACGCACGCTATACTGGTACCCGATGTTCGTGGACGACGAACTGCTGGACCTGATGGCAAGCGAGCCGCGCCTCGTGAAGTACGTGGACATGCCCATCCAGCATGCCAGCGACAACGTGCTCAAGAACATGAAGCGCAATTACCGCAAGAAAGAACTCGTGGACATATTGCACAAGATCCGCGAGCGCATCCCGGGAGTAACGCTGCGTACAACCGTCCTTGTCGGGTTCCCCGGCGAGACACACGAAGACTTCGAAGAACTGATGGAGCTCCTGGAAGACATCCAGTTCGACCACCTGGGCGGGTTCGTATTCAGCCCCGAAGAGGGCACTCCCGTGATGGAAATGGACCTCCCCGCCGTGGACGAAAGCGAAGCCCGCGCAAGGCTCGACGCCGTGACGGACCTGCAGGAAGAAATCGACGCGGAACATGCCGAATCGATGATCGGAAAGAAAGTCCGCATCATCGTCGACCAGGTCGCC
>CACXKY010000015.1 GCA_902768325.1 Fibrobacter succinogenes | reverse complement strand
ACTGCTGGAACAGGCGAAGGTAATCGCGAAGAAGGTGACGGACGCCCTTGGCGGTCGCGGCATCTTCGGCGTGGAACTCTTCGTGTGCAAGGACGAGGTGCTGTTCAGTGAAGTGTCTCCGCGCCCGCACGATACCGGCATGGTGACGCTTATTAGCCAGGACCTTTCCGAATTTGCTCTGCATGCGCGCGCCATCTTGGGCCTGCCCATCCCGAACATCGCTTTCCACGGCCCGAGCGCCTCAAAAGCCATCGTGGTGGACGGCAACTCCGACCACATGAAGTTTGGCGGTTTGGAAGAAGTCTTGGCTGAACCGGATACGGCACTCCGCCTGTTCGGCAAACCTGAACTCAAGGGCCACCGCCGTCTGGGCGTGCTGCTTGCCCGCCGCAATTCTGTGGAAGAAGCCAAGGCGCAGGTCATGGCCATGCGCGAAAAAGTAAAGGTCTCGCTATAGATGAATAAACTATTTGGATTGCTGATTGCGTCGCTCGCGCTTGCCGCGTGCTATTCCCCTGACCCGTTTGAGGCCGAGACGGTTGAAGTTGTAACAAGCCAAACATCTAAGATGGGAAAGCTTTTCCATGTCAACGGCATGGAACAGACTTGCAACCCCTCGGTGAGCAACGATGTGGAGAACTATCCGGCATCGATGCTCTGGCTGAACTTCAATAGGCTGAAGGTGAAGGCCCCAGATGATGGCTATACGATGGAGGGCGTGACGCAGCATGACCGCCTGACCGTGAGCGATACTGCGGGTAAGGTAAAGTGGTACCTGATGGTCGATAAGGACGAATGCCAGTTCCAGGATCCGGAATGGAGTACGCATGGCGGCTTTATCGTATCCCTCCGCGGGAACGCTTTTAAAAATGGCAAGCTGAGTTGTGGCGGTGCCTTGAATTACGGTATTTTTGCAATCCGCATGGCCGACAAGAAGCGGTTCTGGTTCTACGACAAGGATATCAGCGAAGAAGCGACCCCGCACCTGTGGGTCGATGAATCGGCGACTCCTGACACCTCCGCTTCGGATTCGACCGTGGAGGGATTCTTCGGTACAGACAAGGTTCGCCTGACTTATGTTTCCGATGATGATGAAATTATTTTTGTCGACTTTGCAAACGGCGGCTTGAAGAAGGCGAAAAAGCTGAAGAAGCCGTCTGGCCGCAGCAACTGGCGGATCGATAGCCCGCTTATTTCTCCGGATGGAAACTTTGTCGTCTATAACGTTTATGACAACCCGAAGACTTGGGAAGCCTATATTCAGGAACTCTCGGAGAATTCGACCCCGATCAAGATTGAACGGACGGCAGGCATGATGTCGGATCCGGCTCAGCCGCACTGGTTTGAATTTAAGGGGCGCCTGTTTGTGCTGTGGGCCGAATTCCCGTCGAACTCGCAGATGCTCAACAAGGCTGACTTGGCGAATGAGAGCGTGCAAGATGGTTCTGCTGGGCGCACGGTGATGCGTGAACTCCGTTTGACTCCGGATGCCCCGAGCGACCTCGCTTTCGAATGGATTGACGCCGCGCGTGAAATCGCTCCGATTCCCATGACGGGAGGCCGGTCTCCGGATGGGAAGTTCCTTGCGACTGGTACTAACCCTGCATTCCTGCTTAAACTTCCGTGAGGCGCGACATGAAAAGAAAAGTCTTGACAAAGTGTTGTGCCCTTGCCGCCGTTGCGGCACTCTCCTTCTTTGCGGGTTTTGAATCTCCCGTGGAAACAGCGACTCCGTGGGAGTCCATCGGCGGTTGCGGTGCGGGCGGTTCCGGTGGCGGTTCCGGCGATGGCATCAAGTGGATTGGCCAGGGCGTTTCGGGCGGTTACCTTGAAGCCGAAGTCTTTACGAAGTACAACGTGGGCCAGAACTTCTCTGCGCTCACGATGACGCCGCATTTCTCGGTGAAGCCGACGTGGTCGACCAAGTTTGGCGTTTCGGTTCCGTTCGTCTCCCATCAGGGCGAAGTGCAGTACCGCAGTAACCAAAGCCCGGCGGACCGCAGTACGGGCGGTCTTGGCGACGTGAGTTTCGACTTCAGCAAGACCATCGGCAGCGGTGGCGCGGCCTCGCTTTCGGCAAGCCTTACCATCCCGACGGGCCAGTACGATATCAAGCGCGGTACCGACGCAAGCCAGGAATTCTTGCCGAGCAGTTTCCAGAAGGGCTCGGGCCTCTATTCGCTCACGCTCGGTTGGGACTACAGCCGCGATACGGACAAAGGAATCTGGCTGTACGGGCTAACGTATACGCACCCGTTCGCGATGCACTTGATTTCGGGTGAAAACGAGTTCAACGATTCTTACTGGAAGAATATCGAGCATAAGGGCGACCGCTTTGAATATCGTTTCAAGCCTTATGGCGAAAACGACCTGGGCGCCTTTACGCCGCCGTCTGTAGGCGCTTCTATTGCTTACGGCTATCGCGGTATTCCCGGATTCGTCCACTCCTTCGGGCTCACGTTCTCGGCGCCCTTGGGTGTCGCCTGGATCGCTTCGGAGAAGGTGGGCGACTATGACCCGAAACCGGACCCCGATCATCAGGCATGGTCGGCGGCTCTCGTGTACGGCCTCGAATTCTCCAATACGGATATCCCTGTGTTCGTCGCGTTCTCTTTGCCGATCCACGACAAGGCCGGTGGCGCCAACGCCCTGGATGAATACGACGAAAGCCCGATGAAGGAATGGAATGCTCCCGACTGGAGCGATTTTGGCCAGCAGTGGACTATCGCCGTCGGTATCAAGGGAAGCTTCTTCTAGGCGCGCGGGTGCGTCTTCTTGAAGGCGGCCCTCAACCGTTCAGCATTGACGTGGGTATAGACCTGCGTGGTCGAGATGTTCGAGTGTCCGAGCATCTCTTTGACGCTCATGATTTCGGCACCGTTTTCCAATAGGTGCGTGGCGAAGCTGTGACGCAGTACGTGCGGGCTCGCCTTGCCTTCCCATCCGATTTCGCGTAGCAGGTCGTGGATGTCGTTTCGGAGCGTTCTTAGTCCGAACGGCTTGCCGTCGTTACTCAGGAACACAAGGCCCGTGGCGGTGGGGAGGTGCCCTGCCTGCACTTGCATTTGTTTGTAATTGCCGATGCGCTCGATAAAACTTTCGGTAATGGGGACGACGCGTTCCTTGTTCCCTTTGCCGAGAACGCGCACGAGCTTGGCGCTAACGTCAATGCGGTCCCAAGTAAGCATCTGGCATTCCGAGATACGGAGCCCCGAACCGTAGATGAGTTCGAGCAGGATGCGCGCCCGCAGTTGAGGGAGTGTCGGGTTCTCGAGTTCGGGAAATTTTTCTTCGGCGAGGTCTTTTTGGCCGAGTACGTTCACCAGGCGCTTGGGGCGCTTGGGCATCGGGACGCTTTCGGCGGGATTCTTGTCGAGAACCTTGCTTCGCACCAGGTACTTCCCGAAACTTTTTAACGCGGCGAGGTGCTCGCAGATGCTCGTCGGCGCCAGTTTCTGCTTCATCTTTAGGTCCCAGACGAATCCCTTGATGGACATCTCCGAAAAGGCGGAAAGCGCGGCCCCTTCACCGGTGCATTCGAGGAATTTCCTTAGGGACTTGCCGTAGGTGTCGGTAGTCCTGGGGGAAAACCGGCGCTGGGTGGCTAGGTAAGTCAGAAATTGTTGAAAATAATCGGAAAGTAGCATTTGCGAGACGTTGAAACTTTGTAGTTTAAAAAATAATCTATCTTGGGTTCAAGAAAATGTCAATGCGAAAAAAAATTGTTGTGGCTATTGCGCTGGCCTCGGGATTCTCGCTTGCCGCCGACCGCGTCGCCTATGCGAATGCGACGCTCGATATAGAGCCGGGAGCCCGTTCCGCCGCCCTTGGTTCCACGTCTATTGCCGTGGACGGGGACTACTTGGGATTGCTTTCCAATCCGCACCAGTTGGCTGATGTGGACTACACTTGGGTTAACTTTTCGCATACCGCCTATTACGAAGACACTCAGTATGATTTCGCGTCGGTCGCGATTCCCCTTGGCACAGGCCAGGGCCTAGGCGTTGCGCTGTCGCGTTTCGGGGCCAACGATATTCCCTATATCCGCGAAGGCGAAGGAATCCCGCGCGGTACTTACTACAACACGATGGCCATTTCGGATTACGTGCTTGCTGTTTCGTGGGGACGTCGCTTGCTCGACCGGTTGGCGGTAGGCGTTTCCTTCAACGGAATATACCGCAAGCTGGACCAGATGGGCTGGGGTTTCCGCGGCGATGCCAGCGTGCGCTACCGCGTGGTGGACCGCTTCTTCCTGTCCGGCTTGCTCAAGGGATGGACGTCTTCGGCGACCTCCTGGGAATCGGGCGAGTTCGAGTATTCTTCGCCGGAATTCTACCTCGCTTCCAGCTATAGCGTTCCCGTCAACTACCTCTATGGTACGTTGGGCCTGTACTGGCAGAGCGCCGGATGGTTCCACCGCGAAGCGCGCGACCTGGATTACGATACCGATGAAAATGCGGGTGGCCGCCTTTGGGAAGATCCCTTCGACTGGCTGTCGGGTGGCCGCGGTGGCGTGGAATTCAACTTCGATTTTGGCCTTTCCGTGCGTGCCGGTTTGAGCAGCTTTACCACGTTCAAGAGCGTGACCGCCGGTGCGGGAATCTTGATTGCGAACTTCCTCAGGGTCGATTACGCCTTCGAGTCCCATCCGGTGCTTTCGCCCGTGCATAGGGTCAGCCTGAGCGTGAGCCCTTACCTCTTTAGCCACGGGAAACCCTCGTCGGGCCATTTGTCGCCGACCGAAGCCTCGAAGACGCTGCTCGCCGAAGAACCCGATGAACCGCTCCCTCAGGAACCGGCTGCCGCCGACGAGACGCCTAAGGAAGCCTCTGCTCCGGCGGAGCAGGAAGGGGCACCGGATGTTCAGGAGAACGTTGTAAGGGAGGAACCGGCCCCTGCTGGAGGCATGTTCTGGGAAGAATAGCGCACTTTTTCCTTAAAAATTGCTTTTTGCCGTGATTTTCGTCATTTTTTTCGAAATTTAGTCTATATTTTCTTTGTATGCCTGATTTAAAGAATTATCGCGAAGTTGGTGTCTTTGATCTGCTCTCCGCTCCCTTGAATCCGATAGGGGCTTTTGATGCTGAGCAGTTTAAGCAGGACGCCCGTGCCCTGATCGATGCTCATCCCGATGACAAGTTCGTTGCCGTGGATTTGATGGGCCTTGACTTTGTGTATAGCGATGCCTATAACGCGTTTTTGCAGTTCCAGCACGAACTTTCCTCCAAGGGAGGGATGCTGGCGCTCCTTTCGAACAGCGCCACGATTACGGACGGCTTGAAAAAGGCCGGCCTGGACCGCAAGCTCAAGGTGTTCGCCTTTGAAGCAGAATTGATGTCTTTCTCCCTGCATAGCCAGACGCCCGAGGAACAGCCCGCGGTGTCGGTGCCGGATGAACCCGAAGCGGTCCCGGTTGCTTCGCAGAATGTGCGCTCTGCATCTGAGATTTCTCCCGACGAACGTCGTGGCGAACGCAAGACGGGGCACCAGCGCCGCTTCACCAAGAGTTTCAACGCGATTACCAAGGACGAAAAGAAACTGGCGAAGCAGGGCATGGCCATGCCCTTTGACGAAGAAAAGTCTTCCGGGACGACGGTACTGGCAATCATTGTCATCTTGATTACCATTGGCGGACTGGTGGCGTTCTTCCTGATGCGATAACTTTTAGAATGCCCGTCGAGTTCTCGGAATACCGGTGTAAGAAAAAATATAAGTCCAAGCGCCGAAACATCCCGGTGTTTCGGTTTTTGGTTTTATGCGTGGCGGTGTTCCTGGCGTTTAGGTTCGGCCTCGTCGACAAGCTCATCAACATGCTCCCGCTGCCCGGTTCCGAAACCGTGGAAGTCCTGTCGTGGGACGACCGCTGCAGGGGCTTCGGCGGTACGGCGTTTGAACTCAAGGAAGGCTCGGTCCAATGCTCGTGGATTGTCCGCGATTCGACACCGCCTTTGCCGAATTCCTTTTTGCGTTACCTGGCCTCGATCAAGAAGGCGCCTGTAGAAAAGCTCCACTGGGTGGCGACGGAAAATAATTTTGACAAGGCTCTCTTTGTCATCCGCGAAGATTCGACAACCTCGATGTACTTCAACATGATGCTCGACGATTCGTCTTATGCGTGGATCGATGCGTCTACGGGCTGCCGGTTTCCCGGCCTTTGCCCGAGCCTCCCGCTGGATTGGTCGAACATCCACATCTCGGAAAACTTCGACTTCGATGGCCATGACCGCCTGCTTGCCGAAGATGCGTTCCTCGGTCCGGGCGAGGCACCGGTGCACCCTGTGTTGCCGGGAGTCGTTATCGCCGTCGGCAAGGATTCGCTTGGGACGTACGTCGAGATTGACCATGGGAACAACGTATCGTCAAGAACATCCGGGCTTGCCTCTAGTGCCGCCGTGGGCGATACGGTCGATTTGAATTCCGTGGTAGGTCGGCTTCCGCCCAAAGATAGCGCGGAATATTTCCTGTCGGTGCGCCGCAATGGCCTGTTTGTCCGTTGGGCAGATTTTTACAGGATGAGCCATTTGGTGGATAGTGTTGAAATTGCTAAATTCAAAGCCCGTATAGGTTTTTGATGATGCGCTTGATTAAGTTCCTGATTTTTGCCAGTGCCCTTTTTTTGGGAATATGGGCTTGCAGCCAAGATGACGACGGTCCCTTGGACTTGACGTCTTCTAACGAAGTCTTCTCCGGAAGGGGTTTTCTGGGCTCGGCGGAACTGGATAGCGGCAGGATGATTTTCTTGGTGGGGGATACCTTGTACCTCCATATGGATAGTATCTGGACGTTCTCCAATTGCGCTTTGCGCAAGATTGGGATGGACATGTCCGTGGAAGATACGGCGCTGATTCTGAAGCCGTATTTCGACATCCAGGTTACGGGCGAAGATTGTGCGACGCCACTGTTCCGCCCGGATACGACTATCGGCTATATCGTAAGCGAAAAGACGCTGAAGGGCATTTCCGTTATCCGCGTCAACAACGAACAGGATAGCGTGCTGGATACGATCTTTGTGCGCAAGGGTTCCATCGGTCGCGATACCTTCCGCATCTATGTAGACTCTCTCTTTGATTCAGTCCATTCGCTGCCGCTCCGCACGAAGGGCTCGCCTTCGGTGCTCCGCGTTCTCGATTCCATTACGCCCCAAATCTTTATATGGCGTACGATGGGCACGCATTGCTCCTTGCGGATTGACAACTGCGATTCCGTTGTCTCGGATACGCTTTTCCCGTCGTACTGGCGCTTGGGCGATACGACGCTTGTTCCGGTGCGTACCGCTTGCGCGGATTCGGATTTGATTTACTGCCATAGCAACCGCTGGGAAAACGATTCGACGGATTTGGGCAAGCTGCAAGAACGTCCCGATACCATCTGGCATACGAGTACCTATTACATGGAAAAGATTTCGGAGTGCGGTTCGGTTGACCGCTACTCGCGCTCCAGCTTTATTGCCGGTGACGAAATTGTCGTGATGAGGGACTTGTTCGAACGCGATGAATCGGAAACGCTGTGCAGCCCCTCGACAAGGAAAGACTTGTACGTCTATGATCTCGGTAGGAACCACTATGTTGCCGATACTGTAGATGTAGATAGCCTGGTGAAGATTTGGAAGTCCGCCAAGGTTGTCAAGAAAAAGAAATAACAAAGTTTTTTGGGAATCATTATGAGCGCCAATATCGAATATTCTTTCGCGGCAGAGATTGCGAAGGAAGATTATTCCGTCATTACCGAATGCAAGATATTCAAGGACTGGCTCGAGGCGACGACGAAGCATTTCGTGGTGTCCAAGATTCATTTCGAATCGGTTAACTTTTTTGAGAAAAAGCACGCTCCGCTCTTTATCAAGCTGAACGCTACGGCGACACTCCCGGATGGCCGTCCGGTTCACGGGATAGCCCTGGTGCGTGGTCATGCCGTGGGAGTCTTGGTCGTGCTGCGTTGCGAAGGCGAAAAGTATTTGCTGTTAGTGCGCCAACCGCGGCCCGCCATATCGGAACCGGCGTCGCTTGAAATCCCGGCGGGGATTCTGGACTGGAGTGGCGACTACCGCAAGGTGGCCTTGTCGGAACTGGAAGAAGAGGCGCAGATCAAGGCAGACGATTCGGAACTTATCGACTTGACGGATTTCTGGTGGAAAGGTTCTACGCCCGGATTTGCCGGCAGCTGTGGCATTCTCGACGAGAGGATTCGTCTGTATGCGATTGAACGCGACGTGACGCGCGAACAGCTTCGCATGATGGATGGCAAGAACCAGACCTATGTAGACGAAAACGAATGGATCAGGACGGTCGTGTTGCCTTACGAAGAGGCCGCCCACCAGTTTGTAGACGGGAAGAACCTGATTGCGCTATTCCTGTATGAACGCTGGCTGAAGAGGAACGAGGCGTAAGTTCGCCGTTTACCAGTTCCCGACGTTATTGACGGTAAGCCCTACGAAAAAGACCAGCAGGTAGCCGTACCAGAGGGCGGTCAAGGCGTAGTTCATGACGCGCTTGTAGGCCTTCGGTTCGGTCTTGTTCTTTTCCTTGATGCGCACGACGTTTTTGCGCAGGTAAAAAACAGAGAGAGCGATTCCTATAATGCTGGCCAAAATAAGTAGAACGTATATCATATCGGCACACAAGATAACTATTTTTTTGACCATGGAAAAAGATTCTTCCCGACAAATACGCCTGCACGCCGCGTTTAGCGTCATTGCCGCCGTACTCGCCTTCTGGGCTGCACATGGATTGCTTCGTTTCGTTATCCTTTTTAGGAATAATCCCTACGGGATCCCGTTCGTGGCGAAGCCCGATTGGTACATCTTCCATGCCCTCTGCATAGACTATATCTGGATTGCCGAAATGGCAGTGCCGTTCTTGCTCTTGGCGTTGTTCTTGCCGGTGTCGGCCAAGCTGCGCCGTTTTGTGCTGCCCGTATTTTGCGTTTTGCAGGCGATTATCCTTCCGTTTACGCTTCTCGACCACGAAATCCAGCGTTTCCTCGGGACTCATTTTTCCATTTCGCTTTTGAATACGTACAAGGACGCTTCGTCGCTATCGATATTGCCCGACTATGTCTCGTCGGACCAGTCGATTCCCTACTTGCAGTGGGTGCTCCTCGTCGGCATTATTCCGTTGGCGTTTTTCCTGTTCAAGCTTATCCGTAAAGGATTCTTTCGCTGTAACGTTCGCGTTTCGCTCTTGCGCGCCTGGCTGATTGGCTGTATCGCTTTCTTCGGCTTTTCCGAGCTGTTCCTGAATGTCATCTGGAAGGGCACGAACCGCATGCGCAAGTTACAGCCCGTCGTCGAAATCGTGGTGAAGGACTTGCGTGAGATTGTCTCGGGCGGTACGAAGGTCGACCCGCAGTTCATTGCTGCCGCGACACGGCTTTCCCGTGACCTCTGGGCGCAGGTGGAAGGCCCTGATGCGGAACTGTACGAGTATCCTGACGAGGCGTACCCGATGTACCGCGTGCCCAAGGCCGCCGTTGCATCCGTCGCGGACTCGGGGCAGGTACAGCCCGCGGATTCCGCTGTCGAAACTTTTGGCATTGAACCGCCCGCGGACTCTAGTTCTGAACCGTCTGCGCGTCCGAACTTCCTCATCATCTTCCTCGAATCGCAACGCGGGATGGATGTCGGCTTCTTGAATCCGGAAGACCCGCGCCCCTCGGCGACCCCGGTGCTGGATTCGCTGGCTCGTACGGGCTATGCATGGCTGCGTTTTTATGCGGGTGGTGTGCCGACTGTCGGTGGCGTCCTTTCGAGCCATTTCGGATTCCCGCCGCACCGTTACAAGCTGACGGCGTCAGAGCTTGTCTATGCCGATGTTCCGAGCTTTGCCTCGATCTTGAGGGATAGCGGCTATGTGGCGCATTTCTTCTCGGCGGCTGACCCGGCGTGGGATAATTTGTCTGTATGGTTCCAGAAGTGGTACGACCGAACCCATTACGACCGTGCGTACGAAGACGATTCGACGTTCTTCGGCGTGACGGCGGATTTTATCCGCGATACGCTGGCTCCGCAGGCGTCCCGGGACAACAAGCCTTTCGTGGCCGCGATGATTACGCGTAGCAACCACTATCCCTTCAATCTCGTTCCCGGAATGCCGGATTCTGCGAAGGCGCTCCCTCAGGCCGACCGCATGCGCTATACCATGCACTGGGCCGACGCGCAGATGGGGCGCTTCCTTGCTTCCCTGTCCGCTGAAAGCTGGTACAAGAATACATACGTGATAGTCCTTGGCGATCACGGGTTCCCGCAGGGGGAGCACGGGGTGTCTGCCATCGGCAGCGAGGCGTATTCCAACGTGACCTGGATTCCGTTCGTGGTGAACGGTCCCTTCGCTGCGGATTCGTCCATGCCGCGCTGGAGCGACATGGCGGCGGGGCAGTGCGACATCGCGCCGACGGTGCTGGCCCTGGCCGGGATAAGGGCGCCGAACTCCTTCATGGGGCATAACCTGTTCCGCAAGGGCGTGCGTGCGTTTGCGGCGGGCGTCCATTCGGGCAAATCCGCCATGGCTCTTGACAGCTTGCGCATTCTCGGGAATACGTATGACAATTCCGCGACCTCTCTGTACGACTACCGCAGCGACGTAGGAGAGGACCACGACCTTGCCTCCGGAAACGCCGGTTTTTCTGCCCGCAAGGACTCCCTCAAGGCACTAGCCGATACGATTCTCGGCCTGAATGACTGGATTCTCGTTGAAAACAGGGTTCAAAGGCACTAAAACGGCTTAGGCCGGGGTTGCAGGATTAACGGAAAATTTCTCTATTTGTACGCGGTTTAAGACTGTCCGTGGAAGGCGTCTCGCCCATGAGCTTCGGCTTTAGGTTTGACACCTTCCGTTAGCGGACGGCTATTTTATTATTAGATCAGAGGTTTATTTGGTAACCAACGCGAAACTGGAATCCTTGATTGATGCGGCATGCAAGGCCAACGGCGTCACGCTCGTGGAAGTTGACATGTTCCGTGCAGGGAAACGCAAGACGGTGCGTCTGTACATAGACAAGCCCGAAGGCGTAACGATAGACGATTGCTCCAATGTCAGTAGGCATCTTTCCGATGCGTTGGACCTGGATCCCGAGGTCATAGAAGGCGCTTACACGCTGGAAGTTTCCTCTCCGGGGCTTGACCGCCCCCTCAAGTCGGTCGCAGATTTTGTCCGCAACAAGGGGCGCTTTATCCGCGTTACGAGAAGTACGGGAAAACCGCTTACCGGTAAACTTGTGGATGCGGACGAAGAAAATTTGACGCTTGCGCTGAAGGGCAATGCAGGAAACGTGGTCGTTCCTCGTGCCGAGGTGCTTAGCGCTAAGGTAGATGTACAAATATAATAGGAAGGTCAAAAATGGCTAAACAGAACGAACCCAAAATCAAATTGCTCGATGCGCTCAAGGCTGTGGTCGAGGCCAAGAACATGGATGATTCCGTAATCCTCGGGGCCCTGAAGCAGGCGCTGATTTCTGCTGCTCGCAAGTATTTGCACATCGACAAGAAGATTGAAGTGGAAATTGACGAAGAAGATCGCGTGCACGTGTTCCTCCGTGTCGAAGTCGTGGACGACTTCCCGGACTACGATCCTTCCATGACGGCCGATGAAGTTGAAAAGCTGGATGAAGGCTACATGCTGGTGGACGAAGCCCGCGAATTCAACGAAGATGCTCAGGCTGGTGACGTCCTTGAAATGGAAGTCCCGACGGAAGCTTTCGGTCGTCAGGCCATCCAGACTGCAAAGCAGCTTTTGACCCAGCAGATTCGCGATGCCGAACGCCAGAAGGTGATGGACACCTACCGCGGCCGCATCGGTACGATGATCAGCGGCGAAGTGCTCCGCCTCGAAGGCCGCAACGTGATCGTAAGCCTCGGCAAGCAGACCGAAGCCGTGATTCCGCCGCGCGAACAGATTGGTCACGAACGCCTTGTGCAGGGCCAGTCCGTGAAGGCCGTCATTGCCCGCGTCGAAGAATCCGTGAAGAGCGGTGCCCAGGTGATCCTGTCCCGCGCCAGTGGCGAATTCCTCAAGGAACTCTTCCGCCAGGAAGTTCCGGAAATCTACGAGAACACGGTCGAAATCAAGGGCGTTGCCCGCGAACCGGGTTACCGCGCCAAGATTGCCGTGTACTCCCGTGACGAAAAGATTGACCCGGTGGGCGCTTGCGTCGGCATGAAGGGTGCCCGCGTGCAGACCATCGTGCGTGAACTCGGTAACGAACGCATCGACATCGTCCATTGGAATCCGGACCTCGACGTGTTCATCACCCGTGCCCTTTCTCCGGCCAATGTCGTGAAGCTGGCTGAAGTTCCGGGTACCGACCGTACCGTCGTCGTGATCAACGACGAAAACCTTGCCCAGGCCATTGGCAAGAACGGTCAGAACGTGAAGCTTGCCGCTCAGCTCGTGGGCCGCAACCTCGATGTCTTTGGTGAAAAGGAATGGTCCGAAAAGGATGACGAAGCCAAGGCTCAGGTTCTGGCTCCCCGTCCGCAGGAACTGCACCGCAGCGCTGTGCGTAAGGTGGAAAGCCTTTTTAACGCTCCTGCAGAAGAGGGCACTCCGTCCGAAGAGTAATTTTTCAAGGAAACTAAAACAGGCTAGTTAATGAGTAATGTAGATCAAATTAAACCAGTAGACTGGGCCAAGGAACATGGAGTCAAGAGTGACTTCGTGATGAAGCTTTTGCGCGACAACGGCGTGAAGGTTTTGACCCAGGTTTCCAAGGTGAACGCGGCAGAGTTCGAAAAAATCGAAGAAGCGGTCGCTGCGGAAAAGGCCAAGATGGACGCGAGGTCCAAGAACCTCAAGAAGCCGGCGGCTTCTGACGCGGGTGCTGCGGCTCCTGCCGAAAAAAAGAAGACGGCTTCCCTGACGACCACGAAGAATGGTGTGAAGGTCAGCCTCAAGAGGGCGACGACGAAGAAGGCCGACGATACGAAGACGACGGCCAAGGCAACCGTGAAGACGGCTGCCAAGCCCGCTGCAGCTAAGCCTGCTGCTGAGGCTCCTAAAGCCCCGGAAACTCCGGCTGCAAAGCCTGTTGAAACGGCTCCGGCAAAACCGGTCGAAGCGGCTCCGGCAGCTCCTGTTGTAAAGCCTGTTGAAGCTCCTGCCGCTCCTGCCGCTCCCGCTCCTGCCGCTCCCGCAGCACCTGCCCCTGTCGTGGAATCCGCTCCTGCGGCTCAGCCTGCTCCCAAGACGGATCCGAAGCCGGTGGCAAAGCCCGCGGCTCCTGCAGCACCGACGATGATGACTGCCGAGACGGAATTGAAGCAGCCTCCGATGAAGGCCCAGGTGTTCAAGCCCGATGCCGCCATCTTGGCACGTATCGCCAAGTCGCAGCAACAGCAGCAAGGTGCCCGTGGTAACTTCCGCCGTCCGGGTGGAAATCGCGGTCCCGGCAATGCCCAGGGTTATACGGGTTCGTTCGGCCCGCGCAGCAACGGCCAGGACAATCGTCCGGGTGGAAACCGCAGGCCCGGTGGTCCGGGTGGTTCCAGCAGCCACGGCGGTTATACGGGTCGCAACGGCGGCTTTTCCAGCGGTTCCATGCAAGAAGCCTTCAGTGCAAGCCAGGGTGGCGCCCCGATGGGCGGCCAGGGTGCACATAACGGAGGCAAGGGCCAGAACGGCCGTCACGGTAACGACAAGAACCGTCATGCTAACGGTCGTGACCGTCAGGAACAGCAGAAAGAACAGCAGCAGGAAATGGTTCGCCAGAACGTTTCCCGCGTGATGGCTGACCTTTCCAAGAAGCCGGTCAAGAAAGTTTATCGCAAGGAACACAACGATAGCGGTTCCGGCGAAGAAAAGAAGATCCTGAAGACATCCGACTTCATTACGGTTGGCGAACTCGCCGGCCTTATGGACCAGATGCCTGCACGCGTTATTGCGAAGTGCATGGAAATGGGCATGATGGTGACCATCAACGCCCGCCTTGATTTTGAAACCATCCAGATTCTGGCTGACGAGTTTGGCTACGAAGCCCAGTTGATGGAAGAATACGAAGAAGTCGCCCTCGGCGTCGAGGAAGAATCCAAGGAAAATCTCCAGCCGCGTCATCCGGTGGTTACCGTTATGGGCCACGTGGACCACGGTAAGACTTCTCTCCTTGACTGGATTCGTAAGACCCATGTGGTTTCCGGCGAATCCGGCGGCATTACCCAGCATATCGGTGCTTACGAAGTGACGACGCCGCAGGGTAAGGTGACGTTCCTCGATACTCCGGGTCACGAAGCGTTTAGCGCCATGCGTGCCCGCGGTTCCCAGGTGACCGACGTGATCGTGCTTGTGGTGGCCGCCGACTCCATGGTGATGCCGCAGACGGTCGAATCCATCGACCTCGCCAAGCGCGAAAATGTGCCGATGGTCGTTGCCATTACGAAGATTGACTTGCCGACGGCGAACCCTGACAAGATCCGTGCCCAGCTCGCAGAACGCGGCGTGGAAGTGGAACAGTGGGGTGGCCAGACGAGCTGCGTGGAAGTTTCTGCCCGTACGGGACAGGGAATGGAACAGCTCTTGGAAACGCTTGCCCTCGAAGCCGAAGTTCAGGAACTGAAGGCCAACCCGGATGCCCACGCTCGCGGTGCCGTTGTCGAATCCAAGCTGGATATCGGTAAGGGTTCCATGGCGACCATCCTCGTGCAGAATGGTACGCTCCATATCGGTGACCCGTTTGTTTGCGGTATTTACGCAGGCCGTGTCCGTGCGATGTTCAACGAACGTGGCGAACAGATGAAGGCCGCTCCTCCGTCTACGCCTTGCCAGGTGCTCGGCTTCGATGGTACTCCGCAGGCCGGTGACGACCTCGTGGTGGTGGCCGACGAAAAGACGGCCCGTGAAATCGCGAGCAAGCGCCGCATGGCTGCCCGTGAACGCGACCTCCGCGCCCGTAGCACCATCTCGCTGGAATCCAAGTTCAACGAACAGAAGGAAGGCAAGCTTTCTGAACTCAACCTCATCGTCAAGGCTGACGTGGGTGGTTCTGCCGAAGCTCTGGCCGCTTCTCTCGAAAAGCTCAGCAATAGGGAAGTGAAGGTGAACATCATCCGCAAGGGTGTGGGTGCCATTACCGATTCCGATATTCTGTTCGCGACGACTGCCCAGGCAATCATTATTTCCTTCCACCTGATGCCCTCGCTCTCCGTGCGTGAAATGGCCCAGAAGGAAGGTATCGAAATCCGCAACTACCGCGTGATTTACGACTGTATCGAAGATATCAAGAACGCCGTGGAAGGCTTGCTCAAGCCGGTGCTTCGCGAAGAAATCAAGGGCGAAGCCGAAATTCGCCAGGTGTTCAAGGTCCCGAAGGTCGGCCTCATCGCCGGCTGTATGGTTACCGATGGCGAAGTGGACCGTACGAGCCTCGTGCGCGTGTACCGCAATGGCGTGGAACTCGGTTCTACCGCCGTGCAGTCCTTGAAGCGCATGAAGGACGACGTGAAGTCCGTTGCCCGCGGATTCGAGTGCGGTATCGGCCTCAAGGGTTACGACGATATCAAGGAAGGCGACAGCTTGATCTTCTTCAAGGAAGTCAAGGTGGCCCGTACGCTTGAAGACGTCGCTCGCGAAGAAGCCGAAGAAAAGGCCAGGAAGGCCGCCGAGGCGTCTCATGAGTCGTAGAACGGACCGTTTGGGCGAACAGTTCCGCGAGGAAATATCCAAGCTGATTCAGAAAGGCTTGAAGGACCCTCGCGTGAGCACCCTCGCGAGTATCACCCGCGTGGACATTACGGATGACCTGAGCTATGCCAAGGCCCTCGTTTCCGTGATGGGCAGCGATAAGGAAAAGCGCGACACGCTTGTCGGGCTCAACAATTCCGTAGGGTTCATTCGCGGCGTCCTGGGCAAGGCCCTGAAAATTTTCAAGGTTCCGGAACTGAAGTTTGTTCTGGATGAAAATCTTGAACATGCCATGCATATTGAAGGCATTCTTGCCGAGCTGAAGCAGAAAGGGGAACTCTAGTTGACTCCTTCCGGCTTCATCCTGCTCGACAAGGTTGCTGGTGAAACTTCCTTCAAGGCCCTTTTCCCGTTGAAAAGGGTCTTTTGTACTAAACGCGTCGGGCATGCGGGTACGCTTGATTTGCGCGCCTCGGGCCTGATAATTGCCGCGACGGGGCGTGCGACGCGCCTGTTGCCGTACGTGGAATCGAAGGAAAAGTGTTATACGTTCCGCCTGCACCTGGGTTACGAAACCGATACGCTCGAATGGGACGGCGATATCGTCGAACAGGACCGCAGGGAAAATCCTCCTGTAAGCCGTGCGGACCTTGAAAGCATTTTGCCGCAGTTTATGGGCGATATCTTGCAGGTACCGCCCAAGTATTGTGCCGTGAAAGTCGATGGCCGCCGTGCATCGGACTTGGCGGAACGTGGCCGCAAGTTTGAACTGGAACCCCGCAGAATCCATATCGAATCTCTCCGTATCGTGGGCGAGGGCACTTTGACAGAAGGCGAATCCGGCCGAAGCTTTGCGACGTACGATTTGGAATGCGTCTGCTCGAAAGGGACGTACGTGCGTGCATTGGGACGTGACCTGGGCCGTGCGCTCGGTACGTTCGGATGCGTCTCGCAGATACGCCGTCACCGTATCGGGAATGTGTCCGTGGAATCCGCCGTGCGCGGGGAAGACCTGACTCGCGAACACCTCAAGTCTGTGGAGCAGGTGCTCGACTTCCCGGTCGTGAAACTCAGTGATGACCAGATGGCCGTCATCCGTAAGGGCAATTGGATCCCGTGGCGTGAGGCTATTGAAGGTGTCACGCTGCAACAGGGTCGCCAGGATTCTGGTGAAGCGTTGGTCTTTGTGGCTGACGGTGAGGGTGCTGTGCAGGCCGTGTGCCGCTATGAACCGGGAAGGCTCTGCCCGAGAATCTACCTGGGCGAGGAGTAATTGTGATCAAGCGCGCTGTGACGATGGGTAATTTTGACGGGTGCCACCTGGGGCACCAGGCGCTTTTCCGTACCCTGAAGGCCGTCGCTGAAGTAAACGGCTGGACTCCGACCGTCATCAGCTTCGAACCACATTCCAACTACGTGCTGCGCGGCCCCGGCGATCCGCTGCTGCTTACGACCACCGAAGAAAAGCGTGAGTTCATCGAAAGTCTCGGGCTCGAATTCCTGGTGCTGCCTTTTACGCCCGAAGTGGCGAAACTCCCGTTCGATGTTTTTGTGCGGCAGGAACTCATCGAGAAGCGCGGAGTCTGCTCCATGTTCTTCGGTCACGACCATTGCTTTGGTGCTGGCGGCAAGGGAAACTACGAAACGATTACGGCAGCCTTCCCTGAACTTTCGACGGCAATGCTCTCTATCGTGCTCCACAAGGGCGAACGCGTGAGTTCTTCTGCCGTGCGCAATGCGCTTTTGAACGGCGACGTTTCCCGCGCGCAGACATACCTCGGGCGACCCTACCGCCTTTCCGGAACCGTAGTCGTGGGCAAGCGCCTCGGGCATACCATCGGGTTCCCGACTGCGAACCTGCAGGTGGAACAGTACAAGTTCCTGCCGAAAACCGGCGTGTACGTGGCATCCGCTAGGCTTGCGGATGGCCGCATTTTCCGTGCCGTGGTGAATATCGGCGTGCAGCCGTCTGCGCCCGGACTCCACCAGATGGCTATCGAGGCCTACCTTCTCGATTTTAGCGAGGATATCTACGGGCAGCATCTGGTGCTCGACCTGATGGCCTACCTGCGTCCGGAAAAGAAGTTCGCTAGTATGGATGATCTTGTCCGCCAGATTGGCATGGATGCTGACACCGCCAAGAACTACAATGGCAACCACTGGGCAGAATAAGGCCTGGTCTGACAATTATAATCATTGAATGATTTTTTGTATAATTGTTGTATATGGTTATAATGAAACAAATTTTTGTGATGATGCTGTTTGTAATGATGCCAATATTCATTGCATGCGATGATGATTCCTCATCTTCCACTGAACCTACCTTGGATGATTCTTTTGGCATTTTTAGTAACGTTGTGGAGAGCTCGTCTGCTGATGTTATCCATAGTAGCGAAAACAATGAAGAATCTAGTTCGTCTATTTTTTCAAGCACAAATGATGATGAAAAATCTTCGGATAGCAATAGGTCGTCTTCTGGTAAGGAGGAATCATCGTCAACTGAAAATATCTCATCATCAAGTATTGAGCAAAGTTCAATCGCAGAATTTAGTGCTAGCGATTCTGATGAATCGTCATCTTCTAGGAGTTATGCTGGAGAATCTATTGTTGATAGCCGTGATGGAGAAATCTACAAAACTGTTTATATTGGCAATCAGCATTGGATGGCTGAAAATTTAAGATATCGTGCCGATGAAACGGATACACTAAGTGTAGGTAAGTATGGCCGTTATTACACTTGGGCAGTTGCAATGGATACGGCAAAAACGCCTTGTGATACAGCGTTATGTAAGTTTAATCGTGTGCAGAGACAGGGAATTTGCCCTAATGGTTGGCACATACCTTCTGTTGAAGAGTGGAAAATGTTTTATAACGAACTGGAAAAAATAAGCTCTAGCCCCTATGAAATTATTACTGATGAAAATGATTGGCAAGACCCGGGCAATAATTCTACAGGTTTTACAGCTGTGCCTGCGGGTCTTTATTATAATGGCTCATTTGATAAAAAGGGATTTCAGACGCGAATATGGAGTTCTTCAACGTGGATGGGGTATAAAGAGTATCTTCCTGGAACGGCCTGTAGTTTTAGAGTAAGTGGCGAAGATGTTTACATTGTGGGCACAGTAAAATATGTTGGAATATCCGTTCGTTGTATAGAAAATTCTGAAGTTTCAGAAAAAATGGACTATTTGAATCATGAAGAATATAAGGGACCTTATGGAGTCTTGCTTGACTCTCGAGACGGGAAAAAATATAAAACGATTGTTTTGCAAAATAAGGAATGGATGGCTGAAAATCTGAACTATGAAACTCCTAAAAGTGTTTGCGGTGTTTCGGCGGATAGTTGTGCAAAATATGGACGACTTTACCCTTTTTCTGAATATCGGAATGTTTGCCCATCTGGATGGCGAATTCCTAAAAGTTCAGAGGTTTTGGCACTCTTGCCATTTGAAGGATATGGGTATATAATAGGGCATGAGATGAAATCTTCTTCTGGCTGGATTGCAAGCGATAGTCTTGTGGATGCTTATGATGGAAATGGATCTAATGCAATTGGATTGAATTTACTGCCTCAAGGTTTCTATTCGGATTCGATGTCCTATATATATGTTCATCGGGCTTCGGGATTTTATATTGATCGTAATAATGATGAAAGCAATGCCTTTCTTGTTTGGGTTGAGACCAAAGAGGGCCGGTTTAAAGTTTTGGGTGAAATGTATTATGTTCCGGTTCGATGTGTGAAGGAGTAGCCAAAAATGGCAAATTAGTAAAGCCTAAATCAAAGGATGAATAGCCCCTATGTGGGCTTTTTTTATACAATCGTATTGTCGAGGCCGAAGACCTCGCCGAGCTGCTTGTCGTCCATATCGGCAAGCCATGTTTCGCCAGCACTCACCGTCATCTCGGCAATGGCGCGCTTGGTCTGTAGGAGTGCGTTGATTTTTTCTTCAAATGTTCCCTTGGTGATAAAGCGATGAACCTGCACATTGCGTGTCTGTCCGATACGGAAGGCGCGGTCAGTGGCCTGCGCTTCGATGGCCGGGTTCCACCACAAATCGTAATGGATGACTTGCGAGGCCGCGGTAAGGTTGAGGCCCGTACCGCCCGCTTTTAGCGAAAGGATGAGTACCTTGCAGTCGGGATTTTCCTGGAAATCGCGGACCATCTCGCTGCGTTGAGTCTGCGTACAGCCACCGTGGTAGAAGTGCGTGCGGATGCCGAGGGATTCTTCGATGGATTTTTTCAGGAGTTCGCCCATTTCGGCAAACTGCGTGAAGATAAGCGTCTTTTCGCCCTGTTCCTGGATGGAGGAGAGCAGGTCAAGCAACATCTGGAGTTTGCCGGAGGTAAGGGCCGGCGCATTTTCTTCCGATTGGTCAATCGCCGCCCCTTTCAGGAAGGTCGCAGGGTGGTTACAAATCTGCTTTAAGGCGAGAATCATCTGCAAGATGATTCCCTTGCGCTTGAAGAGGGCGTGGCTGTCGTTTGAAAGCGCGCTCAGTTGCTGTTCTTCTTCGAGTTGTGCGAGGAAGCGGTCCAAGGTGCGCTTGTAGAGTGCCGCCTGCGGCTTGGTGAGTTCGGCGTATTCGTCCTGGATAATCTTGTCGGGCAAGTCGGCGATGATGCTCTTGTCCGTTTTGAGGCGGCGCAGCATGAAGGGAGCCGTAATCTTGCGGAACGTCTCGGCGGCGCGCTGGTCATTGTTCTTCTGGATGGGCGTCTCGTATTTTTCGCGGAACTCTGCTGCGCTCGGGAAGAAACCGCGGTTTGCGAAGTCCATGATGGTCCAGAATTCCATGAGGCGGTTTTCGACCGGGGTACCGCTCATCGCGATTTTCATAGGCGCCTGGATCTTGCGCAATAGCCTGCTCTGTTCGCTGTCGGCGTTCTTGATGTTCTGCGCCTCGTCGATGATGACGGCCTGCCAAGCGCGTTCGTTCAGTTCCGCAAAATCCTTGCGGAACGTGGCATAAGTCGTGAGCAAAACATCGGCATTGAACTTCTGCAAATCGCGACTGCCGCCATGGTAAGCGAAGAACGTGAGTTCCGGGGCGAACTTCTTGATTTCTACCTGCCAGTTGCACAACAGGCCTGCGGGCAAGACGACGATGGCCTTCTTCTCGGCGAATTTGCCTTCCTGCTTAATCTTCAGGAGAAAGGCAATGACCTGGAGCGTCTTGCCGAGACCCATATCGTCGGCGAGGATGCAGCCGAAACCGATTTGAAGGTTCTTGTACATCCAGGAATAACCGCGTACCTGGTAGGGGCGCAGGGTCGCATTCAGCCTTTCGGGCAGCGGGATTTCGGTTTCGGCGCGCCAGGCATCGAACTGCTGCTTGAATTCTCCGGCCATCTCGACGGGTACGTTGTCGCATTCGCCGGTAAAGCAGGCCTGCACGAGCTTGGCCTGCGTGATGACGGGAGCGTCGTCGCGGTCGCCTTCTTCGTTTTCCTTGGTATCGGCGCTTGAAGCTTCGGCGTTAGAAGTTTCTGCTTTCTCGGCATGCCCCGCGATTTGTTCGCGGATTTTCTGCAGGTCTTCCGAGCTAATCTCGACGTACTGCGATTTGTATTTCAAGAGGCCGTCGGCGTTTTCGGCAAGTTCGAGGAATTCTTCGGCGGAAATATTCTCGTCACCGATGGCGATTTCCCAGTCGAAATCAAGGAGGTCACCGGCGGTAAAGGCGCCAAAACTCATGCTGCCCTGCAGGCGCATCTTGGGCTTGGGGCGGCTGATTTCAAGGAGGCTCCGTGGAATGTCCGTGCGGATGCCGAATACTTCCAGTTTCTTGAGGCAGTCTTGCAAAAAGCCGAGCAGTTCGCTGCCGTGCATCATGATGGGGGAGGCCGCCCGGCGTTCCAGGTACTTGCCCATGGGCGCAAAGTAGTCTGCAACTCCGTTCAGGATGTTCAGCACCGAAAGCAGGCGCGAATCGTTGCTCTCGAAAAGGTCGGCAAGCGGGGTGCGCGATTCGGCGGAACCGTTCCCGTCGAGAATGAATACGTCTAGGGCGACGTCGTCTCCGTCTTCACGGCAGGCGAACAGGATCTGGCTCCTGAAATCGAGACTCGAGTATACCGAGAACCACTGCTGTATCTTGCCCGGGATGGCGTGCGCGTTGTTGGCGAGCTTGCCCGATACGCAGTCAAAGAAGAACGAAAGCAGGTTCCCGTGGTTTGTCTTGAGGGGAGGCTTGTAGGTACGTGCGAATCGCAGCAGCTGGCCGATGAAAAGTGAAAGGATGTGTTCGGCGGGGCCCGCGATTTCACGGAAATCGTTATCGCTCGCGGAAAAGGCGAACTTTTGCGGGGCGGCCGCTTCGAGGTCTGCGACAATCCCGAGGATTTCTGGAAGCATTTCGGCCGGGAGCCAGCGCATCTGCGCCACGTCTTTCTTGATCCAGAAAACCTGGGGGTAGATGGCTCCGGTACGAACAAGGTAAAAAGCGACTTGCAATAACAGGTGCAGGTAACGTACCGTGTAGTGGTGCCACGAGAAGTTTCCCGAGCTCAGGCAGCAGAGCGCTCCCATGATGTTGGCCACCGTCAGGTCGTTCCGGATGACCTTGCCATTGCTGCTCTGTTCAAAAGACCAGCGCCATTCGCCTTTATGGAATACGCGCAGGGACTCGTTTTCCATCAGGAAGGTCTTCGCGTTGTAGGCGCGGAAGTGCTCGGAGAAAACGCCGAAGTTTTCGTAGCTGCAGAAGAACTTGTGGCAACCATCCAGTTCGTCGGTAAAGCTCTTGCGGAAGTTGCCTGCGGGGCAGAACTTCGGGAAGTTCTGCAACATGGCGGGCAATACGCGGGAGTAATCCTTCCAGGCGTCGAAATCGAGATGCGGCAACTGCTGCGGTGGCGTGCGGTTCGAACCTTCGGTGGCAAAGAGGCTTGCGCTGGAATCTTCGCTCAGGTCCAGGTCGTCTACGCGGTTTGGTGCCGACCCCGCCTCCGCTTCGCCCTCGTCTACAATCCGTTGCGCCTTGTCCAGCGTGCGAATGAGGCTCGCTTCGGCGGGGGCGTCGAGTTCCAGCTGGGTTGCTGGTGCGTTGCGGTAATGGGCGAGGTCCATCCCGTGCAGCTTGAACAGCACGCCCGGGTCGCTGTTCGCCTGTTCTGCAATCTTGAGGAACGTTGCGACGGTGTACTTGCAGGGGAGGGGGTCGCGGCAGTCGCAGCCCACCTTGACCTTCTCGAGGTCGTCAAAAAGCTTGAGCCCGCTCTTGGCGAGCAGGATTTCGATGGAGGTGTTGAGGACCTTGTTGCCGAGCGCGAGCATCTCGGAAGGCTGTTGCCTCAGGAGGCTCCCGAACGCCTCGCACCTTTCGCGAGGGAACAGGGGGAATACGATGTAGTTGTTGTGCAGCCCGCCGTTAGGCCCCTTGACTACGGAAATCACGCGGTTGTCCACGATGTCGATGCTCTTGACCTGTTCGCGCATGGCGTAGCGCATGCCTGTCGCGACGGTGTTGGCGTCCGCTCCGGAAAGGAGGGTTTCAAGCCACTTTTGGCACCACCATGTGTTTCCGTAGGGTCCGAAATCCATGGGGTGCAATATAGTAAAAAGTGCTCAAATGGGCAAACAAAAAAAGCTTCCGAAGGTTTCTTCGGAGGCTTTAGGAATAAGGATTGGATAATTCTTTCGTTCTACTAGCGGGCGACGCGGACTGCCTGCATCTTGCCCGTAGTGCGGCTACGCAGGTAGTAGATGCCCGAGTTCTTCACGGCGCTGGAGGCCTTGAGGCTTTCGGTTGCGGCTTTGAAGCCGTAGGCGCTGAGCACTCCGAGGCGCACGCCCTGCTGGTCGAACACGTAGTAGTCCTGGAGGGAGTTGTTGTCGAAGCGGAGGTCGGCAATGCCTTGCGTGCCCGGGTCAACAATCGGTTCGGGGTCGGTCGCGTTTGCGCCCTTCACGAGGGTGAAGTAGTCGATGTCGAACCAGGAGCCGGTCACCGTCATGCGGAGGATGTGCTTGCCCGCCGGGAGCGTCACGTTGGTAGAAACCTTGTTGTAGTCGTCGTAGTTCTGTTCACCTTCCTTGGCGGCAGGCACGCTGATCACATCGGAAAGTTCCTTCTCGTCCAGGGAGAACTGGAGGCTGGAAGTAGAACCTGCGGCAGCCACGGCGGCGAACAGGGTGTACTCGCCTGCTTCGGCCACGTCGATGGTGTATTCGAGCCAGTCGCCTTCCTCGTTGTAGCCTACGATAATGCCGGTAGCCTTCTTGTAGAGGTCCACGCCGGTGCCATCGCGGTAGTCGCTGTCACCGTGGTTCTCGCTATCCTTTTCGCTGAAAGAGTTGTTGGTCGTGCCGTCCGCATTGCGGCCCTTGCCCGGAATGTCGAAGTCTTCGGCCTCGATCTTGCCCGGCACGGTAAATGCCTGGCCCTTGAACGGAACTTGCGGTTCGGGTTCTACAGGCGTGATGGAGCCCGTCGTGTTTTTACCCTTGTCGAGGTTCTGCGCGAAGTATTCTTCGAGCCAGACCATGGCGGCGCGCTTACGGCCATCCTTTTCCATGATGCCGGTATTGGCAGCCCAGGTCGCACCGTTGATGTAACCCCAGATGGTGATGCCGCCGATCCATTCGGTTTCCCACATAAACGGAATCTGGTTCGCATAGTCATTTTTCTGCTTCTGGTCATCGGCTTCGCCGATATCGTATTCAGAAATGAGCAGCGGGAGGCCCGTTTCGTTGTGGATCCTGGTCAGCTTGCTTTCGAAATCGGACTTGCTCATGCCCTTGCAGTCGTGAGCCTGCTGGCCGTAGAAGTCAATCGGGGCGCCGTTCTTGAGGAGCGTCTGGACCATCTCGATGCCTTCGTTCATCTGCCAGGAGAGCGTATTGTAGTCGTTATAGATGAGCTTCGCTTCCGGCCAGCGCTCACGGGCCATTTCGAACGCGGTCTTCACGAAATCGTACTGGTGCTTGCCATTCACCACGCGGTCGCCGCCAAGGGCGTCGATAATGTAGGTGCCGCCGCAGCTCGGGTCGTCGGTACTGATACCTTCGGCACCGTTGGCAGGCTTGTTGTAGCCGGAATGGTAGTTGTTGCCGGCCCAGATGGCTTCGTTCACCACGTCGATGTATTCGAGGTCGGGGAACTTGGCGGCAACGGCGTCAAACCATTCAATGATATACTGCTTGGTCTTTTCCACAGTAATGCCCGGATTCTTGGCCGTGCAGAGGAAATCGGGCTTCTGGGAGCCCCAAATGAGGGCGTGGAACTTGAAGTGGCGTTCGCCCGGTTTTTCCTTGGCCCACTTGTAACCGTTTTCGCAGCTGTCGAAACCGTTGAAGTTGAACTTGCTCTTTCCGTTATTGTCGACGGAATGGATGGAACCCCACTTACAACCGTTCTCGTTCGTAATCTGGTTCCAGTAGGTGCCCATATCCGAGCGGATCTGGCTACTCGTAGTGATGTTGCCGAGGAACTTGGCGCCACCATCGGCCAATGCGGCGTTAGCCACCGTAGTGAAACTGGCGATTGCGGCAACTGCAAGAGAAGCAGAAAGCTTTTTCATAAATCCATATCCCTTTATTTGAAGGCCGGTACACCACCGGCCCGTAGAAGAATTTAGCCTCGTAAAGGCGTTTTGCGACCCCCCGATTTCAACGTCTCGTAGATAAATTGTCCAAGGGTGACTCTTATCACATTTTTTTTTAGATTTACTACTAATGAGAGTGTTTGATAAATTTGCAATTTTCCTTTGCGGCGTACTCTTTTTCTTGGCCTGCTCGGACGACCCCAAAAAGGTGGCTTCCGGCTATACCGAGGAACAGAACGCCAATGAACTGGATTCGGCGCTTGTGGAGCGCCTCAAGACTTGGGAGCCGGAGGTGGCTGTCGATTCGACGAAGCGTTCGGTGAAGGTCGATTCCAAGACGATTTCCTGGTATGAAATCGATTTTACGACGGACGCTGAAACGTTCTATGAATGTGGCGATACCGGATCGGTGGTGTGCTCGGTGAACATCTACGATCAAGAAAACGGCGTACGTCTCAACATGGCATGGCCCTCGATGACTTACGTCTATACGGAAGTCCTGATGCGCGATTCGGCCAAGGCTGTCGTGGTGGACCGCTTGGACAATACGTATGCGGGCGATGATGCCTCTGTCTTGTGCCATCGGGACTCTGTCGAGTTCGTGGACGAATGCGAAGATGATGACGGCGCCATAGAAGATATGCTTGGCTTAGCCACTTGTTCCGAACTTCACCTTTCCTGTACGAGAAAGTTTACGCCTAATGTGAAGGCTGGGCTATTCTTGAAGAACACCGCTGCGGAACTGCAGAAACGCGGTGAAGACAAGGTATCTTTGGATCTAGATGGCGGAGAAGACGATTCCGGCAACAAAACGGGCGAGGGGGATACCATCCTTACGGATTCGCGTGATGGAAAGACTTACAAGACCGTCGTTGTCGGTGACCTGAATTGGATGGCCGAAAACTTGAACTACGATGCTGGCGGTGCCAGCGCCTGCTATGACGATGACGAAAGCAATTGCGAAAAGTACGGGAGACTCTACACCTGGGATTCGCTTATTTGCCCGACCGGCTGGCGTTTGCCGTCACTGGAAGAATATCGCGCCCTCGAAGACCTTGCCGAAGAAGATATTTCTCGCTTGAAATCGACTTCGGATTGGGAAAATCCGGGAACCGATGAATTTGGCCTGAATTTCTTGCCGGGAGGCATGTGCAGGTCGCAGGATGATTCGACTTACTATGGAATGGGACAAAGTGTCTGCCTTTGGACCGGCGATTACATGGGTATGCCTCTCGCTGTCAATATTGATAACTTGGGGGATCTCTGGGCAGAATCTAAGGCCTCTTTGCACTATGTCCGTTGCGTACAGGATTAGTGATGTTGCACGTGTTCAAACATGAACTCCGCCTGGTTTTTAGGGATCCGCGATTCTGGATTCCCTTTGTAATCCCGCCGGTGATTCTGGCGGCGAGCCAGGCGATTGCCGTGTCGCATTACGGCGGGCAGGTCATGGAGGGCATGGAAGGATACATGATGCTCCTGCTCGGATGCCTTATGGCGCCGATGGGGGCCCCGTTGGCAGCCGATAGTTTTGCGGGGGAGCGCGAACGCAATTCGCTCGAACTCTTGCAGCTTTCGCCGATTGCGCCGGCCAGGCTTTTCTGGGGCAAACTCCTCGCGATTCTCCCGTTCCCGGTAGCTTTTTCGCTCTTGGCTGAATTTGCCTATTGGCTTGCGCATCCCGAAATTTCGACAACGGTGGCCGTGGCATCCGTACTTGGTTCGCTTTCGGCTGTTCTCCTGACGACATCTTTTTCGTTGATGTTTTCGCTCCGCGTCAAGACGGTGCGTGCCGCTACGCATTTTTCGCTATTCTTTATCGTGCCGCTTTTACTGCTCGTCCAGCTCGGTCACGAAGTGTTTTTGCAGGGCTTAGTCTTGCCCGCAGTCGTGTTGCTCGTGTCCATTGCCGTATGCGCTTTTGCGACGGTTTTCGGCATGCGCAAGTTCGTGAGTCTTTAAAAAGGGGTTGTTATGACAAAAAGAATCCTATTCCTTGGCTTGCTCGTTCTAGCCTTCTCTTTAAATGCCTGCGACGATTCCTCGTCGTCTTCTTCCGAAAACGATGCGGTAGGGAGCTTCCCCGCGAAAGGCGATCCGGATTTCTACTGTAATGTGACCGAAGGTTCCGATAATGGCACCTATTGGATTGAGATGAAAGTGAATATCCCGAAGTACAAGGGACATCTTGAAAGGCTGACCTACGATGACAAGGGAAATGGCACGCAGTATATCGAGGAAGCGTATTTCCGCATATCTATGGGGAATATGGTGGAAATGTGCTTGGATTTCAAGCAATTCATACGCGAAGAAAAGCAAGAGAGGAACATTACCGAATCCTATTGCAAGAATGGTGTTTCCTACTTTGTGACCGAATTCAAGAATGTCTCGATGAGTAACCTCGTTTCTAGGGGTTCCGGTTTCCATGAGCAGTGCAAAGACTACAAACGCGATTGGGAATCTGGCGAATACGACGATTACCAGTAATACCGTTTTTTAGATAGAAAAGAACAGGAGCCCGCTAGGAGCTCCTGTTTTTTTGTGAATGGGAGCTCTATCTACGAGGGCTGTTTGTTGCCTATTTGGAGTAGTAATTTGAGGGGTCAACTTCTAGTTTTGCGCTTGAATTTGAAACAGGGGGTAAAAGATGAGTCTTCCTAAAATTAACATCGAAAAAATTAACGAGAGATTCGGCCGTTTTGGCGAATTCCTGCTCGGTCACCGCGCCATCATGCTGGTGGCGTTTGTCGTTTTGCTTGCGGTTTCAATCGTGGGCATGAAAAAAATCTACGTCGAAGCCTCGTGGGACAGCTACTTTATCGAGGGCGACCCGATGCTTGTCGAAACGGACAAGTTTAAGGAAACTTTCGGTAACGACTACTTCGTGGGCGTGCTGGTCGAGAGCGACCATTCCATCTTGACGCCGGACAATCTGAAGCTTTTGCGCGAGCTTTCGAACGAACTGCGTGATAGCCTTTCGTATTCCGACGGCAAGGCGACTTCGATTGTCGATTTGGAATACATGCTCGGGAAATCACGCAGATTGTGCCCGAAGAAATCCCGACAGACGAAGCGGGACTTGCCGAAATCGAGAAGCGCCTGGCCGACAAGCCGGAACTGGCGAAGAAGTTGATTTCAACTGACCGCAAGCAGGCCTTCATCAACATCAAGCTGCGCCCCTTCCCCGAAGATTCCGTGTGGAAGGCCGAAGGCGAAGCAAAGGGCGTGAAGGCAGAAGCGCCCGACATGCAGACGGGCCGCGAGACGGCTGAAATCATCGCCAAGGAAAAGTATGCTCCGTTGCACCCGCGTGCCACAGGCATGCCCTACCTGAGTTTCCAGAAGTTGAAATACATCGGCGAAGAAATGGGCCGCATTTTCATCATCACCATTCTCTGCGCCATCGTCGTGATGTTCCTGGTAACGCGTTCGCTCCGCGGAATTG